>NZ_LIWQ01000012.1:0-82730 GCF_012978795.1 Campylobacter sp. RM16188
AAATATGTTATTGTTTCTTAGATCTACCCATCCGTCTTTATTTGCATAAGTATCAAAGAACTTTTTAGTATCTGATCTATCTATCTTTTGGTATCTGGATTGGGCTGAAAAGGTTGTGTAGGGGTTTGCACTGTAATATAATATGCGATTATCAAGTCCCTCAAGTCTCTTTGAGTCCTCTACTGTTTTTTTATGATAATCCTCGATCCAATCTCCTTGGGTATAGCTGTTTATCTCTTTTTTAATAAACTGAGCTAAATCTATACCTTTAGTAACATCGCTTAAATTTGCTATCTTTTCATTTCCATCTTTATCATATCCTCTTACCTTAAGCTTACTAAACAGCTTATCGCTTGAATTTAGTATTCCGTCTCCGTTACTGTCAAAGTTAAAAAGTAAAGCATTGCTAGTAAGCTTTCCTATACCTAGCTTATCGTTATCTCCGTATAAATCTAAAAATACCTCTACGTCACCGTATTGGGTTTTTAATGTGTTTTCTCTAGCATAGTTAGTTAAATTTGCCCCTCCTTGAGTTAAGATAGTGTTTGATCTATCTCCTTTGAAGTATCCTTTGTTATCAGAGGGCATTAAAAGATTATAATGATCCAGCGAGAATGTTCCGGGTATTTCGCCATTATCTTTATGCATCATCATAGGTCTTCTTGCATCTTCTAAATTACGCTGATTATTTACTTGAGCCCAAAAGGGGTTTGTATCAGATGAGCCTGCTAAACCCCAGTGACCTACTATTAAATTACCCTCGACCCCTATTCCGCCTTTATATAAATACGCTTGAGAATTTTGCATTAATATATCGGTAGCAGATTTTAAAAGATCGTTTTGTCTGCTTATATATTCATCTTTGCTTAGTGTTTCGTTACTTACTTTTATAAGTTCATTATTAGTAAGTTTAGAAGTTGAAATTTGTTTTTGACTGCTTTGTAGTGACCATAAGTTGTTATAGTAGATGTTTTCTGATTGAATATCCATTTAAATCCTTTTAAAAGACATTCAGGATATATCGACAAAATTTAAGATTTGTTTATGATGATTTCATGCTTAATAGATATTTTAAATCAATACTAATGGTTATTACATCTTAAAAGACTTAAGAAAATTTAACATTAACCGATATAAATACAGATGTTTTATAAATTTCAAAGGATTTTTTAAATAAACCTTTTATTCTTTGAAGCAATTTTTAATGTTTAAAGGTCACATGATGCAAATATCTAACCAAATGTCTACAATACCAATTGATATTAAAAAATATAGCAGAGAAAACATAGCAAAAGAGTTAGGATTTAAAGGCGAACTAAAAGATGTCTTTATAAAAGAAGTAAACGGTATGAGTTCGGGTGACTTCTTAAGGCTAAGCGATAAGGATAGGGCAAAGCTACATGATAGACTTGTATATCCGCTTACCGGATATACAAGAGTAGAGGAAGCTAAAGTTAGCATCTTTGGCAAGCTTATGGGATACGATCCTAATTTTAGTAGTGAAGAGATTAGGGATTTAAAAGATTTTATAGACGAGAGTAAATCTTTAGGTATAGAAAAAATACCTACGATGGCATTAAGAGATACTGTCTTTACTGTAGATGAGTTAATACAAACCTACGCCAGTCATCATCTTTTAGCTTTGGTTGATTTTAAAGGAACTAAGACTGCGGATTTGCTTGATTCTGATCTTAGCATAGATGAGTTTAAAACTCAGTGGGCTAAACACACCTTGCAAGAGAGATTTAACGTAATGTTATCCGATGAAGATGCTAAAAATTCGATAGAAATACTAAAAAAGCTTCAAAGCGAACAAGATAATGAGCCTAAAGTAAAAGAAAAAGAGAAGAAATTTAAACCTATGCAAGTAGTTAGTAAGATGGAAACCTACAAAGATGAAGCTACAAGCGAACTAAGAGAGCTATATGAATTTATAAAGCATGAATTCGATAACGGAAAAAGCATATTTGGCATACTAGAAGCCGTTGCTAAAAGCAGAAAGGATATGCTGGTATAAACACTTACCTCAAAGGAATATTTTTGCTTAAATCTTTTTAAGCTAATTAGAAAGGTTTAAGCTATGATATCTTCAAATTTAAATCACTCCTATCAAAATTTAACTACTCAAAAGACAGATAAACGATATTAAAGAAAAAGTTAAAGCAGAAGTTTTTATAAATAAAATCTTAAATTTAAAGAATTATAGCGTTTGATACTGTTTTGTGCATTTGCTACATAATAGCGCTTTATGCTTTTTACTAAAAGTTTTATTAGGTTTATCCTGCCTTTTAAACACCATCAAACTCACCATCATAAGCATCGCTTCTGTTTCTAACACCAAGTACAAGTACTATAAGCTCATGATCTTTTATCTTGCATATTATTCTATATCCTCCGACTCTATATCTCCAAAGACCGGATAGATTTCCTATAAGTGGTTTACCTTCATCGCGAGGATTATCTAAGCCTTCTATCTCTTTTAGCTTTTTAAGTATTTTAATGCTAATACTATTATCTAACTTCTTAAGCTCTTTTAACGCATTCTTACTAAAATTTACCTTCATATTTTTACGCCAAGCTCTTTAGCTACTTCATCAAGAGTATAAAACTGAGGATTAGGATTACTCTCTATCTTTTTTAACTCTTCCATGGCATCTATATAATCATTCATATCTTCTAAGAATCTTTTTATGGCTTCTTGAACGTAAAAGCTTTTTGTTCTTTTAGTATCCTTTGCTAATCTCTCAAGCTTAGTTCCTATGTCTTTATCTAGTCTCACTGAAATTTGCATATTTAATCCTTTGTATTATTTGCATTACAAGTATTATATCATATTTTATAAAGCAATTAAAGTCGATGTGTTAAGATATGAAGTATAGATTAATTATATTGCCTAATAACCATAAGCCTTAAATTCACTCTTTTATTTTTTATTTAGTATCACCAATTCATACCCTTACATCCACTCTCTTATAGAATCTATCCTTTTCTTGTATCTGTTTATCATTGCTATTTAGAGTATGGTTAAGATATGAGATATTGTATAGCTCATTTGAGCTTATTATGTTGTTATCAGCTAGATGTATTAAAAATCTTAATTCATTGTTTTTAATTATTTTACTTATCGCTGTTGCTCCAAGCTCTTTTAGACTTACGAATTTATCATCTTGTTTAATAGCCGTAAGAAAGCTTAAAACTTTATCAAAACATACAAAAACTAAAATTAAAACAAACAAAAGCCCATGCTAAAAGCAGTAGTATATCGACATAAGCTCTTATTAAAAAACTAAGCCACTAAATTTACTGCATACTTTTTGCTTTGATATTTAAGTGAAAATAAATTATACTTTTTATATATCAATATAAGGAAAATAGTGGATATAAAGAGTTTGCAAGGACAAGTAGACAAAGCCTACAAATCTTCTATAGCTCAAGCTTTTAAAGAGTTCGAAGAGAATAAAGACAGTATTTTATCGACAACAACAAGACTTCAAGAAAAACAAATAAAAGAACTTGAACGGGCATTAGGCAATAACTATTTTGAAAATATGTTTAAGACAAAACAAGACTATGATAAATTTGTAAAACCTATACTTGGAGCAATTGGAGAATATGATTTAGAAAAGATTAAGCAGTCGATATCGAAAAGCTATAAAGATTTATTAAAACCATCAATATCAGAATCTTTAGAGTATATATCTAAACTACAAAATGATATCAGTTCAAAAATGGGTATTGTTGATCTTAAAAATTTAACCCCAAACAAGATAGAAGAGCTTAAATCATTAAATTCAAAAATAGGACAAGTACATACAGATTTATATAATAACGCTATCAATGCCTTAGATAAAAACAGAAAGCTAATAACAACAGATCCGATAATTCCACAAATAAAAAACAAAGATTCGACTTTTAAAATAGATACAATAATAAAGCATTTTGAAAATCAAGGTGAGTTCCTAAAACAGATAGCAGAAAAATTATCATTTCAAAGCGATAAACTGGAAATACAAAATAACTTAACAGATGAGCAAATAAAACAGGTTAAGATATCTTCAAAGCAAGCAGTTAAGATTGCTTTTATGAGCATATTAATTGCAATAATATCATTGATTGTTAACTCCTGTACAAGCTACAAAAGTTTTAAATAAACAGAAAAGTCAAGCAATATACAGCATCAAAATCTAATAGATAAACTAGATAAAACAAACGAAATTCTTAATGAAAGTCTAGATCAAAAACAAATTTTAATAGAGCTTTTGCAAGAGATTAAGATACAAAATAAATTATTATCAGAACAAATGAACTATCAAAAATCAAAAAAAGAAATTCAGCCCTAATAACTCAATTTGTAAATGACATCTAAACTTCTTTTGTTGTGTATTATGAAAGAAATTGGTTTATACAATATACAACTTGAAATTAATGCTTATCAAATTTAAGAAAAGTAGATTATCATGCCTTTTCTTTGTAATAAATTATTTTCTGCTTCCTGTAGGATCCTTTTCGATTTGTAAATGGCAATAGATTTGACATTAATATCATGTGTTTTGATTATATATCTTATCTAGTTAGTTATTTATTTTTGTAAAATTTTGTAATAAAGTAATAATACATTCTATCAAAAACACCAAACCTTAATAGACAACTATGACTTTACTAAAACATTTAAAAGAAAAGCTAAAGTAGAGTTTCCTATAGGCAGAAGCTTAAATTTAAAAGCTTAAAGCTTTTGATGTTGGTTTGTGCATTTGCTATATAATAGCGGAAATTTTTAAGCAAGATGCACTTCTTTTATTTTTGATTTAGAATTTTTTAAGACGAGCTATAGTGCTATATTTTACTATTGCTTTTTTAGAAAAAAATAGAAAATTAATTAAGTCTCAAATAAAGTCTCAAATAACTATGTGTTCCATTCAAAATAGCGTATTTATCGGTGTTTGAAAGGCATAGTTCGGATACCCTCGCTTCCACCAAATTTTATTCCCCAATTTATTTCTTATATTTAATAAATTTTAAAGATAATTGCTAGATTTTATTATACAAATGTTACAAATTTACACTGATTATAAATATTTTCATTTTTAACATTTTAGTTTTTGTTTCTACTTTTGTTTTAAAAAGTTAGTATAAAGTTTTATATCTTAATGATTTTAAGATGTCTTTTTAAACTATAAATAATAATATAAATCACTATCTAAGTTAATTAAACAAAACTAAATAATAAATTAATTGATTTTAATCAATTTAAACTCAGCTTTTGTAAGCTAATATCTAAAATATAAAATAAAATTTTAAGAAAAAACTTAAAAAATTTAAGGAGAAAAGATGGATCGACGAGATTTTATTAAGAGTGCCGCTGCAAGTGCCGCTTGTGCTAGTGCCGGTATAGCGATGCCTGCTAATCTAATGGCAAATTCAAATGCCGAAAAAGGTTGGCGCTGGGATAAGGCTGCATGTCGTTTTTGCGGAACAGGATGCGGTATTATGGTTGCAACCAAGGACGGCAAAATAGTAGCCGTTAAAGGAGATCCGGCTGCTCCTGTAAACAGAGGTTTAAACTGTATCAAGGGATACTTTAACGCCAAGATCATGTATGGAGAGGATCGTATCACACATCCGCTTCTTCGCGTAAATGAAAAGGGCGAATTTGATAAAAAGGGCAAATTTAAGCAAGTAAGCTGGCAAAAAGCGTTTGACGTAATGACCGAGCAGTTTAAAAAAGCTTACAACGAGCTTGGACCTCACGGCATAGGCGTATTTGGTTCGGGTCAATATACCGTAATGGAAGGCGTTGCTGCAGTTAAGCTTATAAAAGCCGGTTTTAGAAGTAACGCTATCGATCCAAACGCTCGCCACTGTATGGCATCTGCGGTTGTTGCGTTTATGCAGACATTTGGTATAGATGAGCCTTCTGGCTGTTTTGACGATATCGAGCTAACCGACACGGTAGTGTGCTGGGGCGCAAATATGGCGGAGATGCACCCTGTGCTTTGGGCGAGAGTTAGCGATAGAAAGCTAGCCGATCCTGAAAGAGTAAAAGTAGTAAATTTAAGTACGTATTCTACTAGAACTTCGCACTTAGCCGATATCGAGATCATATTTACTCCATCAACCGACCTTGCGATATTTAACTACATCGCTCGCGAGATAGTTTATAACCACCCTGAGATGATAGATGAAGAATTTGTTAAAAAACACTGCATATTCACGACAGGTCCTGCCGACATCGGATATGGCTTAAGAAATAACCCTAACCACCCGAAATACGCAAATGAAAAAGATATATTAGAAACTGAGCTTAAGAAAAAACTAAGTGATAATGAGGGCGTAACTCTTGCTTATCTTGGACTAAAAGCCGGCGATGTTATGGAAAATAAAAACAACGCCAAAGCCGGAAATCACTGGGAGATAAGCTTTGAGGAGTTTAAAAAGGCTCTTGCTCCTTATACTCTTGACTTCGTTGCTAAACTTGCAAAAGGCGATCCGAACGAGGATTTAGAGGAATTTAAAGCGAAGTTAAAAACTCTAGCCGAGCTATATATAGAAAAACAAAGAAAGGTCGTAAGCTTCTGGACTATGGGTATGAACCAACACCAAAGAGGCACATGGGTAAACGAGCAAGCTTACATGATCCACTTCTTGCTTGGCAAGCAAGCGCTTCCAGGTTCTGGAGCATTCTCGCTAACAGGACAGCCTTCAGCTTGCGGAACGGCAAGAGAGGTTGGAACTTTTGCTCACCGCTTGCCTGCGGATATGGTTGTAGCAAATCCTAAACACCGCGAAATTTCAGAAAAAATTTGGAAGCTTCCAAAAGGCACGATAAATCCTAAGCCGGGTCCTCACTACATGCAAATCATGCGTGATCTGGAAGACGGCAAGATCAAGTGGGCTTGGGTTCACGTAAATAACCCTTGGCACAACACTGCAAACGCAAACCACTGGATAAAAGCGGCTCGCGAGATGGATAACTTTATCGTCGTTTCAGACCCGTATCCGGGAATTTCGGCTAAAGTAGCCGATCTTATCCTTCCAACTGCGATGATATATGAAAAATGGGGCGCATACGGTAACGCAGAGCGTAGAACTCAGCACTGGAGACAGCAAGTTCTTCCTGTGGGCGAAGCTATGACTGACACATGGCAGATGCTAGAATTCTCAAAACGCTTTAAGCTAAAAGAGGTCTGGAAAGAGCAAAAAGTAGATGATAAATTAACTCTTCCAAACGTGCTTGAAGAGGCTAAGGCTATGGGATATAGCGAAGAAGATACGCTATTTGACGTGCTATTTGCCAACAAAGAGGCAAGAAGCTATAGCGCAAAAGATCCTATCATGGAAGATTATGATAACACCGAAGTATTTGGAGATAGCAGAAAAGTAGTAGGAAGCGACGGCAAGGTGTTTGAAGGATACGGATTCTTTATACAAAAATACCTCTGGGAAGACTACCGTAAATTTGGACTAGGGCATGGACATGACTTGGCTGATTTTGATACATATCACAGAGTTCGCGGACTAAGATGGCCTGTAGTTGACGGCAAAGAGACGCAATGGAGATTTAATACGAAATTTGACCCTTATGCTAAAAAAGCCGATCCGACGGCTAAATTTGCATTCTACGGCAATAAAGACGCAAAACTTCCAAGAGGAGACCTGATTAAAGCGACAAGCGGAGATGAGAAATTCTCGCTTCATAATAAGGCTAAAATTTTCTTCCGCCCTTACATGGATCCGTGCGAAATGCCTGATAACACATATCCGCTTTGGCTATGTACGGGCCGTGTTCTTGAGCACTGGCATACGGGAACTATGACAATGCGCGTTCCTGAGCTATATCGCGCGGTGCCTGAGGCGCTTTGCTATATGCACGAACAAGACGCCGAGAAATTTGGAGTGATGCAAAACGAGATCGTTTGGATCGAGTCTCGACGCGGTAAAATCAAAGCGAGAGTGGATCTAAGAGGGCGCAACAAACCACCTGTAGGACTTGTATATGTGCCGTTTTTTGACGAAAACGTATTTATAAATAAAGTCTGCTTGGATGCAACTTGCCCGATATCAAAAGAGACCGATTTCAAAAAATGCGCGGTTAAAATTTACAAGGCATAGATATGAAAGATAGGCGCGAAGTACTCAAATTTGGCTTAAAAGCGATTAGCTTAGTGATCGCCGGAGGCTTTACTTGGAGTACGCAGACTAATCTTAAGGCTCAAACCCTCATCCTTCGCCCGCCTGGAGCAAGGGATGAGAAGGGCTTTATGGCTAGTTGTATAAGATGCGGGCTTTGCGTGGAGGCGTGTCCTTTTGATACGCTAAGCTTAGCTAAGCTTGGCGATAATATAAGCTTTGGAACGCCTTATTTCACGCCAAGAGAGGTGCCTTGCTACATGTGTACCGATATTCCTTGTACGGTCGCCTGTCCGACGGACGCTCTTGACGTGAAGCTCGTTAGCAGTGATGATAAGCTTGATATTAATAAATCTCGCATGGGTATAGCCGTGCTTGATCCTTACAGCTGTATAGCCTTTGCGGGAATTCAGTGCGACGCCTGTTATAGGGCTTGTCCGCTTATAGATAAGGCTCTAGTGCTTGAATATAAAAGAAACGAACGAACCGAAAAGCACGCATTCTTACTTCCCGTGGTGGATGCAAACTACTGCACGGGCTGCGGAAAATGCGAAAACGCCTGCGTAACGAAAAAAGCGGCTATTTTTGTACTTCCAAGAGAGATCGGACTTGGCGAAGTGAATGACAACTACGTTAAAGGCTGGATAGAAGGCGATGATACGAGACTAAAAGATATAGACACCAAGATCAAGCTTGATCAAAACAAAGTCAAAGACTACCTTAATAGCGGAGAGATATGATGAAATACTTACTGCTTAGAAGAATAACTCAAATTTCCATTTTGACTCTGTTTTTGATTAGTAATCTTTACGGACTTAAAATTCTGCAAGGAAATTTAAGCTCGTCTATGATCTTTGGCACTATCCCGCTTAGCGATCCGTTTGCGGTGTTGCAGCTGTTTTTAGCAAGCTTTACACTTGCAAGCTCTGCTGCGCTCGGGGCTTTGATAGTTGTGTTGATATACGCTCTTATTGCGCCTCGTGCATTTTGCGCTTGGGTATGTCCGGTAAATATGATAACCGATTTTGCAAGATTTGTTAGAGTAAAATTTGGCTACGACAAAGATAAAAAGGTAGTCGTGTTTTCTAAAAGCTTTCGCTACTACATGCTTGCCTTTGTGCTTTTTATGTCCGTTGTTATGCAAACGCCTGCATTTGAGGGAGTAAGCTTTATCGGCATAATTCAGCGCGGTATCATATACGGCGGCACGCTTTGGATATTTGTGGCTTTTGGCGTATTTGCGATAGACGCTTTTGTAGGCGATAGACTGATATGTTCAAAGCTTTGTCCTCTTGGCGCTTTTTATGCGACGATTGGCAAATTTGCGTTTATCCGCGTAGAGCATGATAGCCAAAACTGCACAAAATGCATGAAGTGCAAAGTGATATGTCCTGAAAGCCAAGTACTAGGAATAATCGGAAAGCAAAGCGGTTTGATAACCTCTAGCGAGTGCATTAGCTGCGGACGCTGTATAGATGTTTGCGGCGATGACGCGTTAAAATTTAGTATAAGAAATTTAAGGAGAAAATGAATGAAAACTTTTAGGTTTGCACTTGGTGCAATGGCTGCGGCAATCATCCTTGCAGGGTGCAATGCGCCGTCGGTCGCGGACAACAAGCCAAAGGATTTGGGCGGATTAAGAAGTTCTGATGTGATGGATGAAAATTCAGTCAAGCTACTGGAGTATCAATACTCAACCGATCCTGCAGGAACTGCTAAAAACATAGAGCGCGCATTTGAAAACGCTCCTCCGATGATCCCTCACGATCTAGAAGGGCTTATCCCTATCACCAAAGATATGAATATGTGCGTAACCTGCCATATGCCTGATGTAGCCAAAGACGCCGGAGCTACGCCTCTGCCTAAATCGCACTTTTACAGTATCAGAAACAACAAAGACTTAGCAGATAAGTTAAGCGATGATAGGTTTAACTGTACTCAGTGCCACGCTCCTCAAGCAAACGTGACCGTGCCGTTTAAAAATAACTTTAAACCTGAGTTTAGAACTAAAGACGGCGCAGAGAGGTCAAACCTGCTTGATATACTAAATGACGGTGTGAGGTAAGATTGCAAGAGGCAAACAATCTTTCAAGAAGAAGACTTTTTACAAAAATTTTAGGCGCCAAAGAGCAGGCGCCTAATTTTATCGCTCCGCCGTATTTTTGCGGAGAATTTGATTGTGTGAATTGTCACGCTCCTTGTGTAAAGGCTTGCGGGCGCGAGCTTTTGAGATTTGAAAATCAAAGAGTTATTTTTGAGTTTAAAAATTTAGGTTGCAACTTCTGCAAGGATTGCGCCATAGCTTGCGAAGAGATCGGCAAAGAGGTTTTAAGTCTAAAATTCCCAGCCAAAATAGAGGCAAAGGTTAGCATAGATGTGGCTTCTTGCTTAGCGTGGAATAATACGATTTGCTATAATTGCCAAGATGTATGCAAATTTAGAGCGATTGACTTTTTTGGCGTTTTTCGCCCTGTTATAAACGAACGCTGCACGGGATGTGCGCAGTGTCTTGAGGTGTGTTTTAAAAATTCTATCAAAATGGAGGCTTTATGAAAATTCTACTCGCTTTTTTAGCGCTTTTAAATTTGGCTTTTTCTCTTGATATCAAAGAGCCTTACAAGATCATAGAGGCGCATTCTAACGTTATAAGTTCCTCGCTTTTAAACGACAAACTTTATCTTGGTACCGACAGCGGTCAGGTAAATATCTATGATATGAAGAGCGAGGAGTTTTTAGAGCCTATAGTTTTACCAAAGATAAAGACGCATTTTACCGATGATGAGTTTGCAAAGGTATTTAGCATAGATGAGCTTAACGGCGCGCTGATGGTGCTAAGCGAAACTAGTTACGGAAAAAGACTTTTGCACGTTTATGAGATGGTTGACGGTAAAAGAGTAGAGACTAAAACTATAAATTTAGATAACGAATCAATCAAAAAGGCTCTATTTTTAAATCCTAAAACAGCTATTATCGGCTCACTTAGTAATGAAATTTACTTTTTAAATTTAGAAACGGGCAATATCGACTTTAGCAAAAAATTTTCTATAGCGTCGCTATCTGACTTTGAGCTTAGCGAAGATAGAAGCAAGATAGCGGTGGGGTGTGAAAGCGGGATAGTTTATATATTTGACGCTAAAGAGCGCAAAGTGCTAAACGAGCTTGGCTTTCATAAAGATAATATGTATGATATAGAGTATAAAAACGGCGCTATCGTTACAGGCGGAGTGGATAGACACGCAGGAGTTTATAGCGGTGGCAGTATCGGCATGATGAGGTCAAATTTTTTAGTCTATGCGGTAGGTCTTAGCGATGACGGCAAACTTGGAGCATTTATGAGTGATGATCTAAGCTATATAGACGTATTTGAAGTAAACAGCAAGAGAATTTTAGCAAGACTAAAAACTATGCAAAGCACCATAAACGGTATACATTTTTTAGATGATAGTTCTCTCATAAGTGTTGCTTACGAGAAAAAAGTAAAATTTTGGAGATTTAGATGAATATTTCAAGTGTTATAGTGCATGTAAAAGATGAAAATTTGATAGACGATATCTTAAATTCGCTTCGTAAAATGAGCCAGTGTGAAGTTATTGCTTATGAAAACGCAAAGATAGTAGCGCTTATAAGCGTAGATAATTTTGAAGACGAGCTTGAGACTTTTAAGACTATGGAGCGTATAAACGGAGTTGCAGGCGTTGCGATGGTGTATAGCTATCAAGAGGACTTGGAGGGCGATTTACAGAGGCTAAAAGAGAGCGGCAAACTCAGCGAAGTGCTTACAAACGATGATATGCAAGCTCGTGATATAGTTTATAGCGGTAGCGTTCACCATAAGGTTAAATAGCTTAAATTTAACCTTCTTTTTATTAAAATCTCTACTAAAATCAAAAAATCTAACCTCAAATTCAACGCAAACTATATAAAATATTAGAAAATAAAATTTTAGGAGCTTATAATGGGCGTGAATTTGAGTAGATTAAAAGATCTTTTTATAGAGATTAATTCTATAAACGATTATAGTTTCGGCGACGGAATGAACCGACTTGCTTACACTTCTCAGGATAAAACCGCGCGCGAACTGTTTATAAAGCGCTGTCAGGAAGCAGGTCTTAGCGTAAGAGTGGATGCGATAGGCAATATCTTTGCAAGGCGCGAAGGAAGCGAGCCGAATTTACCTGCAATCGCCTTTGGATCTCATCTTGATACGGTTATAAACGGCGGACAGTTTGATGGAATTTTAGGCGTGCTTGGTGGACTTGAAGTAATTCGCTCGCTAAATGATGAAAATATCAAAACAAAACACCCTCTTGAGCTAATCGTGTTTGAGTGCGAGGAGTCAAGCAGGTTTAATATCGCGACTCTTGGCAGCAAGGTAATGTGCGGTAAGCTAGGATATGAGAAGCTAAAGGATGTTAAAGACTTTACGGGACGTGAAATAGGCGAAATTTTTAGCGAATTTGGAATAGATATAAAAAGGATCGAAGAGGCTAAAAATTTAGAACCTCACTACAAAAGCTTTTTTGAAATTCATATTGAGCAAGGACCGCTTCTTGATAATGAAAAAATTCAAATCGGCGTAGTAAGTGCAATCGCTGCGCCTCATAGATTTAGCGTGCGAGTTATCGGGCAGCCTCAGCACTCTGGAACTACTGCTATGAAATACCGAAATGACGCACTTTGTGCGGCGGCTGAGATAATACTGGCAGTTGAAAAGATAGCAAAAGATAATTCTCAAAATAGCGTAGTGGCAACTACTGGTAATTGCTCCGTCAAACCGGGCGTGATGAACGTAGTGCCGGGAGAGACGATGTTGCTTATTGATCTAAGGGGTATAAATTTGCAAACCCGTGAAGATGCCTACGCTCAGATAATCTCACATATAAACAAAATAGAAGAGAAACGAGGCGTAAAATGCGAGATAAAGCAACTTGGCTTTGATACTCCATGCAAACTTGACGAGAGGCTTATAAATTTGATAGCTTCAGAGGCTAAGGGGCTAAATTTAAGCTATGAGATAATGCCAAGCGGAGCGGGACATGACGCTATGCATATGGCTGAAATTTGTCCTACTGCGATGATATTTATCCCTTCAAAAGACGGAATCAGCCATAATCCTGCAGAATTTTCAAAATGGGACGATATAGAAAACGGGCTTAATTTATTAAAAAATGTAATTTTAAATGAGTCTCTTTAAACTTAATTTAAAAAAGCATAGTAAAATTGATGAAAATAAAGGAGAATAAATGCAGATAAGTTCGAATTTTAATAACTCAAATCCTTATAATTTAAGCAGTAAAGAAAACATTGAAAAATTTAGAGAAAATTTTACAAATTTAAATGCCAAAGAGCTTACAAACGGCTATTTCTTAGAGTTTCAAAATAAAGCCTTTAATCAGACCAGTATAAATTTCGATACCCAATCAGCGCTTAGCTTGTTTGATCCTCAGGATATAAATTCTAAAAATTTGATTCAGATATTAAACAGGATTGATTATAGATCGGTTGGTTATGACGGCAAAGACATAACATCTCTAAATCAAGACGAAGCAAAGGCTCTTATAAGTGAAGATGGATTTTTTGGTATCACAAACACGGCAAATAGGATTGCTGATTTTGTCCTTAACGGCGCAGGAGATGATCTTGAGATGTTAAAAGCGGGCAGAGAAGGTGTCGTTAATGGCTTTAAAGAAGCCGAGCGCCTTTGGGGAGGAAATTTGCCTGAAATTTCGCAACAAACTATCCAAAAAACTTTAGAAAAGATAGATGAGCGCATAGTAAAACTAGGTGGAAATATCATAAATGTTGAAGCTTAAGCTTGTTTGTATTTTGAGTTTTGCGACTTTATTTACGGGATGTTTTGACCTTTTTAACCAAACTCCAAATTTGCCAAGTCGCAGCATGATAAATCAGCCTGTTATCAAAAAAGAACAAAGCATACGCGGAGTTATAGAGGATATTAGCTATACCGAAAACGGCTGGTGCTATGATATAAGAAGCGTTGATACGAGTAACGATAAGCTATCAAGCGGTAAATTTTGTGCCGATAAGCATTATTTTAATGCTGGCGATTTGATCTATGCAACTATTTTTGATACTAAAATAAAAAATATGTATCTTATACAGCAAGGCTACGTAAGCCCTAAAAAATCGTATAAAAATTTAAATACAAGCACAAAAATTCAACAAACCAAACGTGCAACAAATAAAAAACAAGTTGTAGAACTGCCTAAAGACGAGAAGATCAACTTTGATTAGCCGTTGATTTACCGATGTGATTTATAATTTCATCAAGCAATCAAAGTTAGAACTCCTTTTAAGGGGGCGAGGCAAAGCTCCCTTTTTATTCTTTTAATAAATTATCTAAAATTTACTTTTAAGATTTTTGTTCAAAATTTATTAAAATTTTGATTTTTTAAGTGAAATTCGCTGATTTTAAAGGTTAAGCTTTTAAGCAAAACTTCTCAAAAATATAAAATTATAAAAACCGTTATCATAACTTTTTTGGAATGTATTTGACTTTGTGTATTTAAAATCTTGATATTCTAATATTTTGTGAAAAAAATTAACACCAGATAACACAATATAAGCCATTAAAAAATGATTTAAGTTATTTTCCTTTTTAGTTATGGTAATATTTGCTTTATACGGTTTAACCAAACTCAATAAGGAGACAATATGAAACTAGCTAAGATTAGTTTGGCGACTTTGGTTGCTTTAGGTGCTTTCTCAAGCGTTGCAAGTGCAACTCCACTTGAAGAAGCGATTAAAAATGTAGATCTTTCAGGATATGCAAGATATAGATACACAAACGACCTTACTGATGTAAAAGGTGTAAAAAACGAGAACGGAAGACACCAGTTTAAGTCTATATTCTCTTTTAAAGCCGCACTTGACGATAACTTCTTCGGTGTTTTGAGTCTTAGATATAGCTCTAACGATAGTAGCTCAGGATATGCTAATACTGCAGACATAACTGATACAACAAGTACATTCGGTGTTCAAGAGTTCTATCTTGGATACAAAAGAGGTGCTACAACTGTAACCGCAGGTAAGCAAGTTATGGGGACATACTTCACTGACGATTTGGCTGGCACAGGTATTAAAATCGTAAATTCTGACATACAAGGTCTAACTCTTGCTGCAGTTGCATTTGATGCGATTGAGACAGGTGGTGATTTTGACGGTGAATTACAAAATACTCTTCCTCAAATTCCAAATGTATATGGGTTAGCTGCTATGGGTAGTTATAATCCGGTTGACTTTAAACTATGGTGGACAAATTTAGAAAATATAGCTAATTTATATGCTGCGGATGCCGCTTTAAAATTTGATTTGGAAGCTGTAAAATTAGGTCTACAAGGACAGTATGTTCATAACCAAGCAAAGCATGACTTGTATAGCAATGCTAACTTTTTTGCCGCTAAAGCAGACTTGGGTGTAGCAGGGTTTGGAATTAATGCTGGATATATAAGCTTTAAGGCAAAAGATAATAAATTGTCGTTTGTAACTATAGAAGATAACGGCAAGTTGATTAATCCTGGCAAACTAGTTAATAGTGTAATGAACGGTGGCAAACAATACTACAATAATATTATGGACGATAATAAATATTGGTTTGTAGGAGCTAGCTATAAAGCTGATAAATTTGGAGCTTATGCTAACTATATAGATGGCGAAGGTTATAGTCATGCTGCCGGATTTGGTAAGGATACCGATCGAAAAGAATGGAATGTTGGTGGTAACTATAGATACAGCAAAAAGCTTAATTTCTCAACATTCTATGCCGCAGCAAAAGATAAAAAAGACGGTCAGTCTAATAAAAGAGATAGAATTAGATTTGAAACTAGATGGAACTTCTAATCTAATTTAGAATAAAATAAATATGCTATAATCCCAAGTGAGATTTTCTTGCTTGGGATTTTTAAATTTATAAGATAAGGGTTTTTATGCACTTTATAAAATTTGTATTTTTAGTATCTTTTGTATTTTGTTTTACTTTAAATAGTGATGAGCCAAGCTATGTGTTTGAGGCTAGGGGAGAATTTGCTAAAGAATTAAAGTCTTTAGTCGAAAAATATTCAAAAGATGAAAATATTAGTATAAATGTGTATGAAAAAAAAGCCCAAGATAATGATGGTAAATTTTTAAATATAGGTGTTGATAATAGTAGGAAATACAGTGTTGAAAAAGGACGTGAATTGTATATCAAAAATTGTGCGTCTTGTCATGGCAGTGATGGCAACAAAAGAGTTCATGGTTCAGAAAAATTAACAAAACTAAGTGCGGAAGATATAGAAATAGCATTTTCAGGATATCTAAACGATCCTTCTTATGGAGGAAGCGCTAGAGAGCTTATGAAAATGGTTGCAGCAAGAATTACATATAAAGATTTAGGCTCTATTATTATCTTTTTGAAAGGTAAAGATGCACTTGACTATAAATATAATTCACAAGAAAACTCAGATGTTTCTACGAAACCTACGCAAGGAAGTTATTTAAAGTAGTTTGACTACTTGAAGTATAAAGCATTAATAATTGGTCAATATTTCTTGAAAATTTTATTTTAAATACCACTTTTTAGTAAACGATCAGTAACAATTATGATAAATTTAATATAATTTAGTTAATTTTAAGCCAATTAAATATCTTTTTATGTTACTATTTCAAGGTATTTCTGATTGAAGGAGTTTAAATGAAACTAGCAAAGATTAGTTTGGCGACTTTAGTTGCTTTAGGTGCTTTCTCAAGCGTTGCAAGCGCAACCCCGCTTGAAGAAGCCATTAAAAATGTAGATCTTTCAGGATTTGCAAGATATAGATATACGACTACGAAAACAACAGATCCATTAAGTGTTAAAAATACTGAAGCTGGACATCAGTTTAAGTCTATCTTCTCGTTTAAAGCTGCACTGGATGATAACTTCTTTGGTGTTTTAAGCTTAAGATACAATGCTACAGATGGCTCTGCAGGCTATGCTGATACAGCTGATACTACAAATACAACAAGCACATTCGGTGTTCAAGAATTCTATCTTGGTTACATGGTTGGAAATACTACAATTACAGCTGGTAAACAAGTTATCGGAACATATTTTACAGATGATGAGGCTGGAACAGGTATAAAAGTAGTAAATACAGATATAGCTGGATTGACTCTTGCCGCTCTTGCTTTCGATGCTCTTGAATATGGTAGCGAAACAGATTCGGCTATAGTTAAAGCTGCTTTTGAAAAAAATCTTTACGGCGTAGCTGCTGTTGGTTCATATGATCCTGTAAGCTTCCAACTATGGTATGCCAGCCTTGTTGATGTTGCAAATCTTATAGCTGCCGATGTTGCATTTAATTTTGATGTTAATGACGACGTAGGATTTGGTTTGCAAGCTCAATATGGACATACTGATGTAGATGATCAAGTTGCTCCACTTTATAGAGATACTGATTTTTATGCTGCCGAATTGGGCGTGGGACTTTTTGGAGCTGATTTGTCTGCTGGATATATCGGCTGGAAAGTAAAAGACAGAGCCGACGGTTTTTCAACTCTTGAAGATCAAGGCGAATTCATAAGCCCTGCTGAGCAATATCTTGATTATACAGCTCTTAATGGAAAAGGAAATTTCTGGTTCTTAACTGCAGGATATATGTTTGATAAGTTTGGTATCGGAGCTGATTACTTAAAGGGTAATGTAAAAGATAATGTAGATCAAAAAACAAAAGTTGAAGAGTATGTAGGTAGACTATCTTATGATTACAGCTCAAAACTAACATTTGAGAGCTGGTATTCTCATTTAACAACAAAAGTTAACACTGATAAAGAAAAATCTGAGAAATTTAGATTTCAAGCTAAATACTCATTCTAATTTTTCTTATGATACCTTGAGCGAATTATTTCGCTCAAGGCTGTTTTAAAATCACATATTTATTACAATTTTTTGTATCTACAGTAGAAAATATATCAAGCAATTAAATTATTTTTGTAAAAATTCATCTGGCTTTATTTAAAAGCATAAGCTATTGAGTTGCTATGTAAATATTGCCAATTTAATTTTTATAGTTAATTCCATCTATTAACCTATATACTATATAATATATTAAACAAAAATACAAATAATAAAAATTATTATTTAAAAATAATTTTTATTTAAGAATATTATGCTATAATTCCTCATATAAAATTTAAAACAAGGAGACAATATGTCAAAAGTTATCGAACAACTAAACCAAATTCAGGCTGATGCTCATGCATTATTTATCAAATTTCACGACTATCATTGGAATGTAAAAGGTATTCAATTTTTTAGCATTCATGAGTATACAGAAAAAGCATATGATGAATTTGCTGAAATTTTTGACGAAATGGCAGAAAGAGCTATTCAATTAGGCGGCAAAGCTATAACATGCCCTGAAGAGTTAAATAAACGCTCACATATTAAGCCTGAAGGAAAAGATAGCTATACTCCGACAGAAGTACTAAAAGGAGTTTTGGCTGACTACAAACACCTGCTTGGCGAATTTAAAAAACTTGCAGAAGTTGCAGATGGTGATAGCACGACAGTTGCAATCGCAGAAGACAATATAGCAAAATACGAAAAAGCTATTTGGATGCTTGAAGCTACTTTAGCTTAATAAATCTTCAATTTAAGGGGCTCAACACCCCTTAAATTTTTATTATTTTTTCTTTAATCTTTTAGCTTTTATTATATAGGTAAAGCCTAAGTTAAGGCATCTAGTCAGTGTTTAATTCTAAAGAATCTTTTTTGGCTCCAAATAAAATAAAGGCTTGACTACAATTTATTTTTAAGAGTTCGGTATACTTAAAACCCTTGCATAATCTCTAAAATTTATTAAGCAAAACAAGGCTATATATGCAAATTTATCTTCCAAGCATGGTTTTTAAAATTCTTTTTCCTACTTCAACACCGGGCTGATCGTAAGTGTTTATTCCAAGCATTATTCCTGTTGCTGAAGTTAAAAGCTCGTAGTAGTATATCAGGTATCCTGCGTGCCACTCATCAAGCTTACTTACAGTGATCACATCTACACTTATACCCTCTTGTATGAGTGCGTGAGTTGTAGCATCGCATTGTGCATTTATGAGGGAATTTAAGCTGATGTTGTTTGCGAAGTCACACTCTTCAAGGTGTTTTAGGCTCAAATTTGGCGTTATCGCCATGCTATTTTGATCTTCAACTTTGATAAAAGTTACCGTCTTATCTTTAACTCCGTCCATTATGAGTTGCAAAAACGAGTGTTGATCGCGCGATCCGATAAGCCCCACGGGCGTTAGTCCGTATCTCTTAAATCCTTTTTTCTTACCTAAGCTTTCCGCCCAAAGTTGCACATACCAGTCGTTAAATGCGAGCAATCTATCCGAATAGCTAAATATCACGTTTATTTTAGCACTTTTATGAGTTGCGTAGTGATATGCCTTATGCATTAAAGTATCGTCTTTATCGCTTAAAAATTGCTTTTTGCATTCTCTTGCGCCTTCAAGCAGGGCTTTTATGTCATATCCGCATAGACTTAGAGGCACTAATCCTATCGCGCTTAGCACGCTAAAGCGACCGCCTACGTTTTTTGGGATATTAAAATAAGTTATTTGATTTTCTTTAGCATAGATTTCAAGCGGAGAGTTCGGATCTGTGATGATAAGAAAATTTTGGCTTAAATTTTCAGGCTTGAAGCGCTGTAAAATACACTTAAAAAGTGTGATGGTTTCTATGGTCGTACCTGATTTTGACGATATGATAAACAGACTTTTTTTAAATTCTATCCTCTTCATAAGTTTTTCAAAGCTAAATCCGTCTACATTATCAAGGAAATAAAGCTCTCTTGAGCCATCTTTTTTTTCGGCTTTTAGCATCTGCTTGAGTGCTTTTACCCCAAGAGAGCTGCCGCCTATGCCTACTAGCACGACATTGTTTATATCGGCGAATTTACTTTCGATATCTTTTATTAAAGCTATCATGTCGTTTCCAAGCTCCGGTAAGTGATAGTATCCTATATCCCCACTTTCCAGTTCGTCATTCATGCGCTTGGCGTATGAGGTTATCGTTTCTAGTGGTGTTTTTTTAAAGTAGAGGTTATTTTTTACCATCTTTTTGCAACTTTTCATAGAAGAAATTCGTAGCCTCGACAAACCCCGCCACGCTTCCGCAGTCAAAGCGTCTGCCTTTAAATTTATAAGCTAGTACCATGCCGTCTTTTGCTTGCTGCATAAGAGCATCAGTTATCTGCACTTCGCCATTTTTGCCCGGTTTTGTCTGCTCTAAGATAGCAAAAATATCAGGTGTCAGTATATATCTTCCGATGATGGCTAAATTTGTAGGCGCCTCTTCTACGCTTGGTTTTTCGATCATATCATCAACCATTATCAAGTCGTCTTCTATATATCTTCCGTTTATTATGCCATAACTGCTGACTTGCTCTTTTGGCACTTCCATGACGGCTACGATGGAGCAGCGATATTTTTCATAAATTCTTACCATCTGCGTAAGTACGCCAATGCCTTGTTCGTTGATACAAAGATCATCTGCGAGTATAACGCCAAAAGGCTCGTCTCTTACGAGGGTTTTGCCTGTGTGTATGGCGTTGCCAAGCCCTCGCATACTCTCTTGGCGTGTAAATGAAAATGTGCATTTTGCCATGAGATCGCGAATTTCGGTTAGTAGATACTCTTTATTTGTGCCTGAAATTTGATGCTCAAGCTCGTAGCTTATATCAAAATAATCCTCAAGCGCTCTTTTGCCGCGCCCCGTTATAAACGCCATATTTTTCATGCCGGCTTCCAAAGCTTCATCAACGCCGTAGTGAATAAGCGGCTTGGTAAGTATCGGTAGCATCTCTTTTGGAAGGGATTTTGTCGCAGGCAAAAATCTAGTACCGTAGCCCGCAGCGGGGAAAAGGCATGTTTGTATCATAAAATTTCCTTTTTTAGGGTATTTTAACCAAGCCTTACTAAATGCCAAATTAAGAGTATTAAATTTAATTGTCAAAATTTCGCCCCAAATTCTTGCTTGAGGCTAAATTTATCTTTCATCTTTTGCATTAATGATATAGGGCTTTAAATTTTACAAAACAGAGAGTAGGGCGGAGAGTTGATTTTGTTAGCCGTAAGCTAAAGTCGTTTGCTTGTAGGTTGGCAAATTTGGCTTTGTTTGGAATTTTTATTTACTTGCATAAATTAAGTGGTCAAATTTGTATAATTTGTTTTTAATTTTATGGCGATTTAGCCGCGCAAGATAATAAAAATGAGCTAGCTTGAGCTATTTATATAGAGCCTTTTACTTGCTCAAATTTAGGAGGCGCTAGTGATAAGAGATAAATTACACATCAAAAAGGAGAAGGGTCTTAAACCCCTCTAAAAGCCGCCTTTGCATTAGCGATATCTTTTTCATCAGGATGGCTTGCTGCAGCAGCCCATCTTGCTTCACGCTCCGGAGTGATAGGATGAAGCGCTTTGTCTCCCGCTTTGGCAGCCATTTCTCGCATCTGCTCTATCAGTTTTGGATCGATTGCACCTTGACAGATAAATTCTCGCATGATTTTATTGCCGTTTTGCTCTAAAATTTCTCTGCCTACCTCAAGCATTTTGATGCCGTGCTCGCCTTCAGGTTCGGCTCCAAGAGTTATGAAAAGCCCGACGTTTTTGTTTTTGATTTTTTCTTTTATGTAGCGTTTAAAATGCGCATCCGGACCGCCCTTATCGACGTAAAATCCAACTCCCACGAAGTCAAATTCGCTTAAGTCCTTAACTCTCTCATCTTCAAAGCTAACCGCTTCACAGCCGATCTCTTGCGCTATTGCTTCGCCTACTTTTCGTGTATTTCCGGTTAGCGAACTATAAACTACAATTTTTTTCATTCAAAATCCTTTCTTGCTATTGTCGATATCTCTTTTGAGATTGTATTTCCCCAAAATACGCCGTCTATGCTTAATTTTATACCCTCTTCATCTACACTCATATATCCGTGCTCTTCGCATTTTTTAAATAGCTCTTTAAGCTCGCCAAGAGTTTCGTCGCTGATATAACCGCTTATGTCGTTAAATTTTACGCTTGGATACTGAAACATACTCATAAATTTACCGAATTTTCTTTGATTTTCGGTTGTTTTTGATATCATTTTGCGCTCTTTATTCATCGCAAACATGCTAAATTCGCCGATCTTTCCGCCAGCTCCAAAACCGATAGGCAAGATATCCGTGCCTTTGTGCGAAAGACGGATGTATTTATACTCGTCTCTGTTTTTTCGGTTTATCTTAGTGTGTTCTAAAACTTCGTAATCTTCGCTTTCAAGAAGTGAATTTGCAAAAGCGTGATGAAGCTTTTTATCAGTTTCCAGATCGTAATAATCAGACGAAATTTCCTTAGACAGCACGGAGCCTTCATGAAACATCAGCGAATAAAAGCTTGAGCTATCTATCTTAAGCTCTTTTATGAGGCGTGCGTCTTCAAGCACTTCATCTACGGTTTGATTCGGGTAGTTATAAATGATGTCTATACAGACGAATTTATCGAAATTTTGGCGAATTTCGCTAAGTCTTTTTATAGCGTCATCTTTTCCGTAAACTCTATTTAGAAGCTTTCTTCCCTTGTCGCTAAAGGTTTGAATGCCTATACTAAAGCGATTTACTCCAAGGCCATCAAGCAGCTTGAGCTTTTTTGGATTTAAGTTGTGCAGGGTGCTTTCAAGGCTGAATTCGCAGGTGGAAGAAATTTTAAAATTTTTATGAATAGCGTTTATGATAGGCTCTAAATGGCGCTCTTTTAATGTCGTCGGAGTGCCTCCGCCAAAATAAACCGACTCTATGCTTTTTCCTTTCAGATATGGGAATTTTCCGTATTTTTCGATTTCGCTTAGCAAAAATTCCGTATAAGTATCAAGCTCGCCGTCAAGTTTGCTGCGATTCATCGAGCAAAACGAACAGATATTATCGCAAAACGGTATATGAAAGTATATCACGCCTTCTTTTTGCTTGGGAGATCCTTGTAAAAATGCAAAAAGCTCCTCCTCGCTTGCAGGTATCGGTCTGCCTCCGCCTCCTGTATGATGTCCTTTTACGCGCTCTTTAAACATTTTTAATCCTTTATTTTAAATTCGTAAGGTTTGGTTATGATGCAGTGATTGATATCTTTTAGTACCGATATCTGCATTTCTTTTGTGATTTTTGCCGCTTCGTCGTTAAAAATTTTATTTTTTCCTCTTACGGAGACTATCTGGATATTGCCGTTTGTAACCTTAAAATCAACTTCAACATAAAAAGTATCCTTAAGTCTAAGCATAATCGCCTTTTTAGGATAATCCGCTCTTGGCTCTTTTAAGACCTTAAAGCCGATATTTTCTTTGCAGTAGCTCTCTTTGTCTATGTTTGATTCTTTAGCTTGAGGCACATACAGGGGCTGTGGCTGCTCTACGGGTGGTGCAGGCTCTTGTATCGCAGGCGTGTCAGTAAGCTCTTTTATCTCTTCTACTATCTTTTTTTCAGGTTTTTTGATCTGCTTTTTAGGCTTTGGCTTTTTTATATCTTTTGGTTTTTCAGCCTTTTTGATTTCGGGATTTGGTTTAGGCGTGATCTCAGGCTCGGTAACGGGTTCGGGCAAAATTTCAGGCTCTATAATAGGCTCATGGTCTATATTTGGCTTTAAATCAGGCTCAAGAATTTCAGATTGCGACTGGGGTTGCTCTGGCAAAATTTCAGCCTGTTTGGGTTGCTCTTTTTGTAAATTTAGCACTACTTTTATCTCTTTGTTTTCCTCGGTTTTTTTTGAAAGAATTTCATCTGATTTTAGCGGGATAAACAAAATAGCGATATTAATCGCCAAAGAGATTATAAAGTAGCGCATAATCACTCTTCTTTTTTATTTTGTAAGCATATCATAAAGCTTTTCTATACCTTCTCCTATGCGAGGCGTTCCGCGAAGCAAGAGCGAAGAAGGAACGGTTATGACTTTATTGTTTTTAGCCGCATTTGTTTTAGCAAGCACGGGATTTGTTTTTAAGAAGTCGCTATCTCCGCCCATTCCGCCTATGATGACTATAAAATCAGGATTTGAAGATAGTATAAATTCAGGCGAAATTACAGGAGTTGCGCCTTCTAGTCCGTCAGCTACATTTACAAAACCAAGCTGTTTGAGCATATCTCCCGCTAGAGTTTTTGACGTAAATGCCATCATAGGAGTTGAAGAAAATAGCGAAACTACCTTTTTGTCTTTTAAATTCGGATCTTCAAAGCTTTTAAATTTAGCTTTTATGCCTTCGATTACCTCTTTTGCTTTTGCCTCTTTACCTGTTATTTTACCCATCTCCTCGATATTGCGATAGATGTCATTAACACTATCTGCTTTTAGAGTAATGGTTTGTAAATTTAGCTTTTTAAGGCTGTCTTGTATATCTACCGAGTGAAAACTAACGATAACAAGATCAGGCTTTAGCTCGACTATCTTTTCTAAATTTGGCTTTGTGTAAGTGCCTACTGTTTTTAGTTTGGAAGTCTTTTCTTCGGGCCAAATTTTTGACATGGATAAATTTGAGATAGCGGCTATCTGATCTTCCGCTTCAAGCATATAAATGATCTCAACAACGGCAGGGTCGAGTACGACCAACTTTTTGGCGTTTATGAAGCTTGCCAATATAGCTAAAACTACAAATATTTTTTTCATATTAATCCTTTAATGCAACCACAAACGGGTTATTTTTATATTCGATTACATCACAGTTAAGACCGTAAATTTCTTTTAAAATTTCTTTCGTATAAAGCTCTTTTGGAGCGCCTTTATATCTTACTTTTCCATCTTTTAGCATCAAAATTTCATCGCAAAACATCGAGGCTAAATTCAGATCGTGCAAAACCATTATAGATAGTAAATTTAGCTCTTTAGTAAGCTTGGTGCAAATTTTCATAATCTCAATTGCGTAGTTTAGATCAAGTGCCGAAGTAGGCTCGTCTAAAAGTAAAATTTTTGGTTCGCTTACAAGTGCACGCGCTAGCAAAACTCTTTGAAATTCTCCGCCGCTTAAAGAGTGCGCGATACGTTTTGCAAAGTGCGAGATATCAAGTAACTCCATTACTTCTTCGACTTTCTTTTTATCCTCTTTGCCGTATCCTGAAAATTGGCTTTTAAGATGACAAAAACGCCCCATAAGCAAGATATCTTCAACTAAAAGAGGCATTGAGAGAACGGACTTTTGAGGAACGAATCCAAGAGTCTTGGCAAGCTCTTTAAGCGAGTAGTCTTTAAGGGCTTTGTTGCTGATTTGCACTATGCCGCTTTTTGGTGCAAGTACTCTTAAGATGTTTTTTAAAAGAGTTGATTTGCCGCATCCGTTTGGACCTAAAATTCCTATAAATTCGCCATTTTTAGCACTTAAGCTTATATCTTTTAGTATCTCTTTGGTGCCGTAAGTAAAATTTAAATTCTCAACAACCACACTCATCAGACTATACCTTGCTTTGATTTAATCGCTAAAAATAGAAAAAACGGTGCGCCGAAAAACGCAGTTACAACTCCTATGGGAATTTCGATAGGATTTAGCACGCTTTTGCCTATCGTGTCGCATGCCAAAAGAAAAAACGCGCCCGTAAACGCTGAAGCCGGGATTAAGATAGCGTTACTTGACGTTCTTAAAATCATCCTTAAAGTGTGAGGTATGATAAGTCCTACAAAGCCTATCATGCCGGTAAAAGCAACGGAAAATGCAACGGCAAGAGAAGATACTATAAGTAGATGTTTTTTGGTCTTTTCTACATCTACTCCTAGGCTTTGAGCCTCTTCGTCTCCGCTTAAAATCACGTTTAATTCAAATCTCTTTATGTAAAAATACGCTATTGAAAACACAAGCGGAACTATTAGATAAGCTATCTTTTGCCAGGTAGCACCGCTTAGATGTCCCATCATCCACGCTACTATCCTAAAGCTATCTTCTCCGATCAAATAAGTAGCAAAGGATGTAAAAGCGCCTAAAAAAGAGGAGAAAGCTATGCCTATGATTAAAAGAGTGGCTATTGATTTGCCTTTTTTGGATAGTTTAAAAATTACTATCGACAACACTGCCGAGCTAAAAAAAGCAAAAATTCCGTAATATATGTCAGGTAGCTTAAAAAGATAGGCTATAACCGCTCCAAATACGGCACTAGCGGCTATTCCTATGATGTATGGATCTGCAAGCGGGTTTAAAAATACGCTTTGAACGACTACACCCGAGCTTGCAAGAAGCATGCCTATTAAAAGTGCCATAATCAAGCGAGGAAGCCTAAGTTCTACTAATATAGTCTGCTTAATCTCATCTATCTCTTTGCCAAGAAAGAAATTTATGATATCGCTTTGGCTGATATCGGCTCCGCCTATACTTAGCGATATGATGCAAAGAATAAGGGTGAGTATCGCAAGAACGATACTCATCTTGGTTTTAGTAAGCATATTTGAACTCTAAATAGTAGTTTCTCTCGGGAGCAGGCACATAAGCATCTGCCAATTTACTTTCAAAGTCATTATATTTTTCGTTAAATAGATTTTTTATTCCGCCTGCGATCGAAAAGCCGTTTTGCAGCTTATATCTTAATCCAAAATCAACTACCGTTTTAGCATCAATCTTGTCATAAGAGCTACTAAATTGACTTGAGTAGTATTTTAAGTCGGTTAAGATACTGAAATTTTTAATAGGCTCATAATTTACACCGAATACAAATTTATTTTTTGATACGTAAGGTACGCGTTTTCCTGAATTTTTACCTTTTTTGATTTTGGCATCTATGTATGAAAACGTTTGGCTTAATTTTAAGCTATCAAATAAATTTTGTTCCGAGTAAATTTCAAATCCGGAACGTCTAGTTTCATCTACGTTATAAAATCTCCAAGATGTTGAGTGACCTCCCGTCATTTCATTTACAATCTCGTCTTTTGTGTTTGTAATGAAAGCCGTTGCGCTAAAATATTGTCCAAAAACAAGATCTCTTAAACCAAGTTCGTAAGTGTGGAAAATTTCAGATTTCAGATTGTTTAGTTTGTATTCCGGTGCCCCGCCTACGCTTACTTTGTCTGTTAGCTGAGTAGGCGATGGTGAGATATATCCGCGTTCAAATTTAAAATAAACGTTACCTGTATCTGAGTATTTAAAGCTTGGAGTGATCTCAAATGCATGATTATTCATGTTTTTATCTGTGTCTATACTGTCAATTATATTCATAGGTCTTGTCATAGGAGGCCTAGGTGGCATTGTTAGCTTTGAATATCTGTTTATATCATATATGGCTTTTTCAAATCTATATCCTCCGGTTAATGAAAACGCTTGGGTAAAATTATGTTTTTCAAAGAAATAAAGCGTATGGGTTTGTTTTTTAAGATCTACAAGCGTGTAGCTATGCATTCCTCCAAATTTTCTATCTCGCTCTCTTATGCCTTTATTTTGTAAGTAATCATACCCTGATATAAATTCGCCGCTTCCATAGTCGTATCTGGTTTTTAAATTTGCACCTAGCTTTTTGTCCGTAAAATCGCTTGTAGCCCCTCGCATGCTTATCTCTTGATAATAAGGCATAAAGTTTAGTTTGAATTTATCGCTAAAGGCTATAGCGTATTCGGCACTTATGTCGGCTTTTTTATGCGTTAGCTGTTCCATAGGCTCGCCCGCTTGTTTTCTATTGGCTTCTAGTTGAGCTTTGGTTATAGAATCTGTCGTGTCAATTTTAGTTTTATAGTAGCTTGGATTGATTGCTAAGGTTTGATTGTCCGAAATTTGATAATTTATCCCAAGACTTGTATAAAATCCTCTTTGCTTATCTCCGTTTCTATAACCCTTTTCGTCAAAAGCCTTAAAATTTCCTTTTAGGAATAGTTTTTCGCTAGCCATTCCTCCTAAGCCCAAATTAAGATCCTTGTAAGAGTATGAAGCAAGCTTGGTTGATACGTTTGCATAAAAATCTCTAGGCTTTTGCTTTGTGATTATATTTACTACGCCTCCGCTTGTTCCGTTACCGTATAAAACAGCCCCGCCGCCCGGTATGATCTCTATCTGTTCTATATCCTCAATAGCTAAGAAATTTAGAGGCACAAACGCATGTGAGCTGTCAAGCATATTTAAAGCCATACCGTTTAATAGAACTTTAACCGATGTGTTTGCTTTTGTTCCTTGCCCTCTTAGATCAATTGTCTTGCCAAAACCCGAGTTTATGAAATTTACCCCGGGAGCTTTTTCTAAAATTTCCTCTACATCTTTATATCCGCGACTTTCAATCTCTTCTGACGTTATTATATAGACGTTTTTAACCTCGTCTTTAAGCGGGCTTTCAAAACCTGTCGCCGTGATAACGGTCTTGTCAAGCTTCGTTGAATTATCCGCCGCGTATAAACTAACGGCTACCGCAATGCTGATAATAGCAATATTTTTAAACATTTTTTCTCCTTTTTGATCAGTTTTTCTTTTTGATATTAAGCTCTACGTTTTGGACGTTTGCGTCTTTTAAATTTGATATCACATCAACTACTTTGCCGTAGTTTATAGCCTCGTCCGCATTCAAAGTTATGTTTTTCTTTTGAGAAGGGCTTAGATTTGAGATTTCCTCTTTTAAATTTTCGTGATTTAGTGTTTTTTCAACCTCATTTATCTTAAGTATCAAACTCTCATCAAGCAAGTAAAATAACTGAACCACATCATCTTTATTTTCTTCTAAATTTGAGTTTGTTTGAGGCAGAGCTATGTCTATATGAGCAAATTTGTTAAAAGTAGTCGTTACCATAAAAAACAAAAGCAAGACAAATATGACGTCAATCAAATTTAGCATCGAAATGCTTGCGCTTTTGTGTCTGTTACGACGGACAAACTTCACAGCATTTCCTTTCACAGCATCTACCAAATAAGCTTATGAGCCTGTTTAGATCATTTAGTATAAAATCAATCTTTTTATTTATCATTAGATGAAAGACTAGCGAAGGAATTCCCACTATAAGTCCCGCCGCAGTCGTATAAAGCGCTTCTGATATGCCTATGGCTACTAGCGGAGCATTTACGCTTGAGCTAAGTCCTTCAAAGGCCTTTATCATGCCCACAACCGTTCCTAGTAGTCCAAGCTGAGGGCTTGCGCTTGCACAAAGTCCTAATATCCAGCTTCTTTTTTCTAAATTTGAAAGCTCTACGGTTACGGCTTCTTCTATGATATATTCGACTTGAGTTTTGCTTGTGGAGTTTAAATTTTCGATATTATCAAGAACTAATATAGTTGTTTTTGCAAGTGAATTTTTGTAATTTTTGCAAAATTCCCTTATCTTTTTGGTATCGCCTTCCAGTATGAGGTTGCTAAGTTTCATCTTAAATGTGCTTGTTGCATCTATCTCTACAAAAGTGAAGTAAAAAGCCTTCTCAAGCAATACGGCAACAGCTAAAACGCATAGGAAAAATATAGGCCACATAAATATGCCGCCGGTTTGTAAATACTCAAGCATAGTTCCCCGTTCTTTGTTTTATGAAATTTACGAAAAAATTGTATCATCAAATTTATTAAGCGATAATTAAAATCAATATGTTATAGATATATAGTGAAATTTAGGCGAGCTTGTTTTACTCGCCTAAATTCGTTAGTAGTTGTATTTAAACTCTACGTAGTAATTTCGCTCCGGAGCAGGGTCGTAAGAGTTGTTTTGTTTGCTTTGAGTATAATTATATTTTTCATTAAATAAATTTTTTATACCCGCAGACATTAAAATTCCCTTTGTAAATTTATAGCTTAAACCCACATCAACAATTTTTCTACTGTCTATCTTGTCATAGTTCGCATCAAGAGAGCTTGATAGATATTTAAAGTCGGTTGAAAAATTTAAGTTTTTAATAGGTTCATACTCAGCCCCTATTACAAATTTACTACTTTCTACTAAAGGAACTTTGCGTCCTGAATTTTTGCCTGTTTTAATCTTTGCATTTACATACGAAAAGCTCTCTTTTAGCTTAAATTTTCCAAATTCTTGTTCTGAATAAATTTCGGTTCCATATCTTCTAGTTTTGTCTATATTTTTAAAATTCCATCCGTCGCTAACATTTCTTCCAAGAGAAACTGTTAAAATTTCATCTTTGGTATCCGTTAAAAAAAGAGTCGCACTAAAGAAATTTCCAAATACAAGATCTTTAAGTCCAAGCTCATATCCATGATATGTTTCTGATTTAAGGTTGTTTAAGACATAAGGTCCGTTTGGTCCAAGCTTATCTATAAGTTGATTTGGTCCCGGAGATATATATCCGCGCTCAAATTTAAAATAAACACTTCCGCTATCTGAATATTTAAAATTCGGCGCTATCTCATAGGCGTAGTTGTTTTTATCGTCTCCTACTTTTAAGTAGTCTTTTGTATTTATAGTTCTTCCGCCTCTACTCATAGTTACACTAACATCTCTTATTACATCATAATCTGCTCTTTCAAACCTCGCTCCTGCGCTTAGAGAAAAGATGTCGGTGAAGTTATGTTTCTCAAGCAGATATAAAGAGTGGGTTTGCTTTTGCATATCAAATACGGTAAGTTGATTTCTTGAAAACATAGGCGTTTTAACATTGACGTTTATCATCCTGTAGCCTTCGTTGTTTAAGTAATCATAACCTGTTATAAGTTCGCCGCTACCGTAGTTATATCTTGTTTTTACGTTTGCTCCGGTTTTTTTATCTTTCATATGAAAACCGTCTTGAAGAATTTTCACGTCTTGATAATAAGGCATGATGTGCATATCGAATTTATCATTAAATCTAATCGCATAGTCTGCGTCAAAATTTAGTCTTTTGCTTGTGGTTAGGGTTGATTCCCCGCCCGCTTGTCGTCTGTTTATAGCCATCTCTTCTGCGGATAAAGTCGGCACTCCGTAAGTTTTAGCCTTAAAATAGCTTGGGTTAAAAACTATGCTTTGATTATCTGAAATTTTGTAATTTAATCCAAAAGAGGCGTAGTGCCCTTTGTTTTTCTCGTCATATCTATAGCCCTTTTCATCAAACGCCTTGGCGGTAGCTTTTAAAAACAGATCTTGCGTTACGTTCCCGCCAACGCCTAAATTTAGATCTTTATATGAGTATGAGGCTATTTTGGTGGATATGTTTGCGTATGGTTTTACGGCTTTTTGTTTTGTTATGATATTGATAACTCCTCCGCTGGTTCCACTTCCGTACAGCACGGCTCCACCACCAGGTATGATTTCGATTTGTTCGATATCTTCTATAGGAACGAGATCTATAGGTATAGTCGTAGGGGTAGTATCTATCATATTCATCGCAACACCGTTTAAAAGCACCTTAACAGATGTGTTTGCTTTGCTTCCTTGACCTCTAAGATCTACCGTTTTGCCGTTAAAACTAACTCCGGGGGCTTTTTCTAAAATCTCTTTTAAGTTTTTATAGCCTCTGTTTTCTATCTCTTGGGAGGTTATTATCGATACGTTTCTTGCCTCGTCTTTTAAAGGACTCTCAAAGCCCGTAGCCGTGATAACCGTCTTATCAAGTCTTGTATTTGCATCAGAGCCGTAAAGAGCAGCTACCGCGACAATACTAATGGTTGTGATTTTTTTAAACACCTTTCTCTCCTTGTCTATTTTGAACTGTTTTTATCTGCTTTTGTTTTTATATTTAATACTGCGCAAGATATGCTAAATACACGCTTTGTAATTGCGGTTTTCTTGTCTTAAATTTTTTGTAAAATTTACGGAAAAAATTGTATCATCAAATTTATTAATCGATAATTAAAATCAATATTTTAATTATTTTATAAAGAGAGTTTAGGCGAGCCGTTTTACTCGCCTAAATTTGTTAGTAGTTGTATTTAAACTCTACGTAGTAATTTCGCTCCGGAGCAGGGTAGTAAATGCCTCTTCCTCTTTCTGCGGTAGTGTCATAGTATATGTAGTGTTTTTTATCAAATAGATTTTTAATACCGCCTACTAATGAAAAATTCTTTGTAAAATTATATCTTGCCGATACATCTACTAGCGTTTTTGAACTCATTTTTTCATTGCTATTATTTAAAATTTTTGAAAGATATTTTACGTCTGCATATAAATTTAGATTCTTAATAGGCGCATAATCAACTCCAAATATGAATTTTTGCTTGGCTATGTTTGGAAGCTCTTCTTTTACGGTTATCGTTTGGCCTGTTCTTGGGTTTTCTCTTTTAAATGTAGCTTTGGCGGTTACACGACTGTATGACTGAGTGAGCTTTAGCTTGTTTTCTATTAAAGATTGCTCCGAATAAAGCTCAAGCCCGTATCTTTTAGCCTTGTCTAAATTTATATATTTTCTTTCCCAGTTAATGTTTGGATTCATAGGATTGCCGTGCGGCTGAGTCCATTTGGCAAATATCATGTCTGTAGTATCCGTATAAAACAGTGCTGCACTAAAGAACTGATCAAAAACCATATCTTTTAATCCGACTTCATATGTATAGAAGGTTTCTGGCTTTAAGTTGTTAAATTGATACTCGTATCCGCCGGGAATTTTGATATTGTCCACAAGTTCTTGCGGAGAAGGCGATACAAAGCCTTTTTCAAATTTCACATAAGTATTTCCCGTATCTGAATATTTAAAATTTGGAGTTATCTCAAATGCGTAAGAATTTGTATTTTTGCTAGCATGAAACATAGGTCTTTTTATGGCGCCTTTGCTTTCAGGTCTTTTTACGTCATAGGAGGCTCTTTCGTATCTTCCACCCAAATTTAAAGATAGCATATCTGTAAAATTATGCTTTTCTAAAAAATAGATCGAGTGGATCTCTTTTCCTAATTCGTCTTTTTGAGATAGCTTGTCATATATATCTTCGTAGTTGTACCCGAAAATAAACTCGCCTCTGTCGTAAGTAAGTCTATTTTTTAAATTTGCACCTATTTTTTTATCGGAAAATTTGATTATATTTTTTCCGTTTTGCTCAAATTTGGTGTGCAAATAGTAAGGCATAAAGTTGATTTCGTAGTTATCGCTAAGTTTTAAAGAGTAATCAAGCGTGATATCAAATTTCTTGTAAGTTTGCGGAGCCTCAGGCCTACTTGACTGGCGGCGATCCTGCTCTACTTGCTGTTTTGTAAGAGCTCCGCTTTGATTTTCATATTTTTGAGAGTAAAAGCTAGGAGTTATAGATATACTTTGATTATCGTTTATCTGATAAGTGATACCGCCGTTTAGATAGTATCCGTTTGTCTCTTCACCTCTTTTATATCTTTTGGAATCAAAGCCTTTTGCACTAAATTTTAAAAACAGATCTTCGTTTACGAGTCCGCCTATACCGATAACTGCATCTTTATAATTGTATGAAGCGATTTTAGATGAGGCGTTAGCGTAAAAATCTCTAGGTTTTTTCTTTGTGATAATGTTTATAACGCCACCCGCAGTTCCTCCTCCGTATAGAACCGCTCCGCCTCCTGGTATTATCTCGATCTTTTCTATATCCTCAACCGCTATTAAATTTAACGGCGTAGCTATGCTTCCATGTCCCGCTTTTAGAGTATTTAGGTTTACTCCGTTAATTAGCGTTTTGACATTGGTTTTTGCATAAGGTCCTTGACCTCTCATATCTATCTCTTCTTCGCCAAATATTCCTGCATTTGATATATATACTCCGGGCGCTCTTTCAAGTACTTCGGATACGCTTGTATACCCTCTATCCTTGATCTCTTCGGCTGTGATGATGTATGCATTTTTTACCTCGTCTTTGAGTTGGGTTTCAAAGCCTGTTGAGGTTACGATAGTCTTGTTTAGCTTCGTAGTTTGTTCGCCCGAGCCATATAAGCTTATCGTAGCCACAAAAGACGTGATGATGACCGCTTTTACTAGGCTGACCTCTTTTTTGTCATACATTTTTGCTCCTTATTGTGTAATTAGTATTTTAAAATATAGTTATTTTATTTAGAACAAATATAAAATTTAGTAGTAATATTATAACTTTATTACTTAATCGATAATTAAAATCAATATTGTATTATGAAAAAAGTATAGTTTTTGAATAATTAATATTTTATAAATTTTATTGCATTTAAAAACTAGGCTAAAAGAGATATAGTCGCTAAATTTAGCGACTATGTTTTATAGAAAGTGATTTTTAGTGTTGTCTTTGGTGTGGGTTGTGTGCGCCGTGGGGATTGTGTCCGTGCGGATTTTTTTGGTGAGGATTGCTCTCTCCTGCAGCTTGGCTTAGTTTAAGACCGTTTGAATTATACGCTGCGCCAAATCCTTTTACGTATCTACCTTCTTTTAGATCAACTTTTATGATATAAAAATCTGCCATATTTCTAAGTTGTTTTATAGCTGATTCTTTTGGGTTTTTCTCGGCAAGTTTATCAAAAATTTCATTTCTAAGTGCTTCGTCTTCTACAAATTTAGCTTCACCTTTTATGCTTAAGCGGTTTCTTGCAAATATCGTTTTTGCAGAGCTTTCATCTTCTATGAAAAGCAAAGAAATTTTATCAGGGTTTGCCTTTATCGAGTGGTAATGCTCGGCAACCGAACTTAGGCAGATGTATATATCTTCATTAATTCTTACAAACGGTGTATATGAGCCGACACATTGCATGTTTCTATGTACGCTTGAAACGATAACCGTTTTTAGAGAGTCGATAAGTTCGATAACGCCTTTTTCGATCTTTTCAAGCCCGCTTCCTACATCAAGGCTTCTATAAAGAGCCATTATCTCGTCTTTATAATTTCCATTAACTACTTTTTGTAAAAACGGCGCAAAAACTTCACCTTGATCACATGTGATAATAAGTCCGTCTTCGTTCATATCAGTTAGTTTGACGTTACTTACCTCTTTAAAAGAACCAAATTTCTTGCAAAACGCAATAACGGTTTCCATGTGATCTGAGTTCATATGCTCGATCGCTCTTTCTTTCATTAACACTCCTTAAAATTTAAAAAATTACTCAATAGTAACAAAATAGAATTTAATTAATAATTAAAATCAAAAATTATTTTATTTGACTTAAAGTTCCGTTTTCTATGCTGTAAATTTTGTCCGCACATTCAAAATAAGCATCGTCATGACTGATGGCAAAAACAGTGTAGCCGTCTTGTTTTAGTTCGTTTAAAATTTCTTTGTAAAACATCTTCCTAAACTGTGGATCCTGATCAGCAGCCCACTCGTCAAGTATGATAAATTTGCGTTTTTCAAGTAGTGCCGCAACCATGGCAAGGCGTTTTCTTTGTCCTTGAGAGAGGTTTAGAGTGCTGAATTTATCATCTTTTACGCTTACTTTTTTATCTAAAAACATCTTTTTAAGAAGCTCGTCTATAAATTTATCATCATCGCTTAAAACCTCGTCAAATAGATAAAAGTCGCTAAATACGGCGCTTATCGTATTTGCATAGGCTTTTAAATTCTCTTTTGTGATAAGCAGATCATCCACATACATCTCTCCGCTATTTGGCTTTAAGAGTCCTGCTAATATCATAAAAAGAGTTGATTTGCCGCTTCCGTTTTTGCCCACCAGAAATACAACTTCGCCTTTGTTTATCTCTAAATTTATATCGTGCAAGCCAAATTCATCGTTTATGTCGTATTTGAAATTTATATTTTTTAAACTTAGCTTGCCCCAGCTTTGCGGGAAATTTTCACTCATGTTAAATTCCGCTTCGTATTTGGTTAGATCAAGCTTTTTTAGTTTTTCGTAGGCTATTTTTGATTTAAAAAGACTCGGAATGCTTGAGACAACCATCATAAGCGGCGCTCTTAAAAATAGTATGGTTAAGGCTATCGTTATGGCATCTTGCAAAGTCGTAACCTGATACGCAAGACAGATATAAATAACCGCTCCTATGGCGCCTAGCATCATAGCGCTGATCCAGTTGCTGGCAAACGATGAGTAAATTTCAGCTTTTATGATATTTGAGCGAAGATCCTTGGCATTTGGCACGAATCTGTCATTATAAAGCTTTTTTGCTCTTTTTAAATTTAGGCTTAGCTCCCTGTGCCCTTCTATGCTGGTTTGGTAGTCTTTGTATAACGTATCCTCGTTTTGTCTGTGAAGTCCGTAGTATTTATAGATATTTTTCATAGAAGCGTTGCTAATAAATATCGTAACGCTCATCCAAATAAGCAGAAAAAGAAAAATTTCATGCGACAAGTAGGCTATATAAAAGCTTGCAAAGGATATGATCAAGCTTCCTTGTATGATGTCCGGAATCCTCGTAAATCCGTTTGTAAGGCTTATGATGTCGCTTGAAAGCGAGGCTAATAAATTCGACTTTCCTATGGCGGCTATTTTTTGATTGGGAGTGTCTAAAATTCGCTTTATTATCTGCATTCTCATATCAAAGACGAAGTTATGCCCGATAGCAGAAAGCGCTATGCGAGAAAGTATCGAAGAGATCAAAAATGCAGCCAAAAGCCCAAAGAAGCTAGCCAAAACAAGAGCGTTTTTTTGAGTTAAGGTTAGTAGGTATTTGTTGATAAAAAATAGTATCAGTATGCTTGAGCCGCTATAAATAGCCCCCAAAACTATCATCGCAAGGATTTTCATAGCCAAATTTCTTGAAATTTTTGAGTCCATTTTCGATTTTTAACCTTATTAATTTAAAAATCATTATCATATCAAGAAATTTATAAATTTTTAATTTATTCTATATCCAAAAATGCCTCATCGCTAAAGCCAAAATATACATTTTCGCCTGTTGTTAGTTTATTTCCTATAAAATTTTCGCTACTAACGACCGCTTTTATAAGGAAATCTCCGATTTTAACCTTAACCAAAAGAGATGTGCCGTAGATAATGGAAACGGAGTGCAAAAGTCCGCTAAAACTACCGATAAAAGGCTCTTTGCTTAATATTATCTTGTTTGGATTGATTGCGATTTTGTTTGCGTTTTTTAGAGCTTGCGGCAATGCAAATTTAACTTCGGAGCCAAAATTTAAAAAGCCGTTTTGATTTTCAAATATGTTTTTTATCTCAAATTCGCTTACCTTGCCTCTGTGTAAAAACACGCTATCTTGCGCGATTGCGCTTAGCCATTTTTCATCGTGGCTCGCGATTATAAAGCCTCTTTTATACTGTTCGTGCTGATATTTTACGGCTTTGCCAAACAGCTTTGAAGTGGCTAAATCTACGCTATTTGTCGGCTCGTCAAGCAAATTTAGCTTTGAGCGCAAAGCAAGCACGAGAGCAAATGCTATGCGCTGAGTTTGACCCGAGCTTAACTCATAATTTTTCTTATCTAAAAAGCTCTCGTCAAGCCCTACAAGCTCGAGCGCTTCGCCAACTCTTGAGCTAAATTCGCTCTGCAAATTTCTACTTTTTAACGCAAACTCGAAATTTTGCCTCACACCTCTTTTAAGAAGCATGGGCTCGGGAAAAAGCACTGAAATTTGACGCAGGGTTTTTAGACTAGGCTTGCTCTCTTTCCAAATTTCGACATAACCCGAATTTGGCTTTTGAAGAAAGGACACAACTCTTATAAGCGTGCTTTTACCGCTTCCGTTGTTGCCCATAAGTGCGGTTATACCTCTTGTTTGAAGCTCTAAATTTTTTATATCAAGCACGATGTTGTTTTCGTATTTTACGAGCACGTCTTTAAGCTTTATCATTTGTCAAGTCTTTTTAGCTGGTGAGTGGTTAAATTTACGGCAAATGCGATAAAAATCAGCACTAAAGCAAGCGCGATACCCATAGAAAATTCGCCCTTGTTTGTTTCAAGCGATATCGCCGTGGTTATAGTGCGGGTAAACCACTTGATGTTTCCACCTATCATCATCGCAACGCCCACTTCGGCCACTATCCTGCCGTAAGCGGTTGCAAAAACCACAAGAAGTGAGTATCTAAGCTCGTAAAGAACGGCTAGAATGAGCTTAAATTTGCTCAAACGATAGCTCATTAGCGTAAGATAGTGTTTGCGCTCCATATTTTCTATAACGCTTGCCGTTAGCGAAACAACAATAGGCATGGCTAGCACAAACTGCCCCAGCATGACGGCTTTTAGCGTAAATAAAAGTCCAAATTCTCCAAATGGGCCGTGTCTTGAGATAAAAGCATAAAGTATAAGTCCGATAGCAACCGTCGGCACTGCTAGAGCCGTATCGCTTAGAAGTCTTAGAAATTTCTTTCCGAAGAAGTTGTAAAATCCCAAAACAAAGCCGATAGGAAATCCGCAGATGATAGCAAGCATGATCGATATGCTTGATGTGTAAAGTGTCGCCTTAATCGCCGAATAAGTCTCTGCATCGCCGTTTAAAAGCAGGCCGAAGGCGGATATTATCCCTTCTAAGATGTAATCCAAAATTAATTTCCCGAATTTGATTTAAATTTATTTAAAATCTGCTATGATAGCACATCTTTATTAAAATTTTAAAGGGAGAAAAATGAAAAAGTTAATCTTAAGCTCACTTGTTGTTGCATCTGCTGTTTTTGCCGCTGATAGAGATCTTGTGATGGCTACTACGACAAGTACCGATAATACTGGCTTGCTAGATGCTATCTATCCTGTTTATAAGGCTGAAACGGGAGTGGATCTAAAATGGACTGCCGTAGGTACGGGAGCGGCACTTAAACTTGGCGAGAACTGCGATGCCGACATACTTTTCGTGCATTCGCCAAAGGTTGAAAAAGAATTCGTTGAAAAAGGCTTTGGTGTTGAGCGCAAGGCTGTTATGTATAACGACTTCGTTTTAATCGCCGATAAATCAATCGCGCCTAAATTTCAGGGTAAAGACATAAAAGGCTCTTTTGAGATGATTAGGGCTGAGGGCATTAAATTTTTCTCACGCGGCGATAAATCAGGCACCGATAATAAAGAAAAAGGCATCTGGAAAAAAGTTGCAGGCGAAGTTCCTGAAAAAGACGCTTGGTACGCTCAAACAGGCCAAGGCATGCTAGCTACTATAAATGCGGCTGCCGAGCAAAAAGGCGTTACATTTACCGATCGCGGCACATATATCAAATACGAAGCGAACATGAAAAACGATCCGTCGCTTGTAATCGTAAATGAAGGCGATGACGATCTTAAAAATTTCTACTCCGTAATCGCCGTAAATCCTAAACACTGCGCAAAAACCGACGTAGAAAATGCAAATAAATTTATCGAGTGGATAACAGGCGAGAAAGGGCAAAAATTCATAGCCGACTTTAAGCTTATGAATAAGCCTTTATTTACTCCTGATGCGGCTACTCGCAAATAATTTTGCTAAATTTGAGCGGATTTTCCGCTCTCTTTACTCTTTTTAACTTCTTTAAATTTTACAAATTTGCTAAAATCAACTAAAATTTTTAGGAAATTCACCCGCTATGCAGACAATATCTGAAATTTACACCGCCAAAAGCGAGATCAAAAAATCTACATTTTTAAGCTATCTTGTGCCGCTTAGCGAGTTTAAATCAATCCATGAGCGACTTAAAACCGAGCATCCAAAGGCGGTGCATATAGTCTGGGCTTACCGCGAGCTAAATAAATACGGTCAAATCGTAGAAAATCAAAGCGATGACGGCGAGCCAAAAGGCACAAGCGGAGCTCCGAGCTTAAACGCATTGCGCGGCGCAAATTTGATAAATGCAGGCGTGTTTATAGTTCGCTATTTTGGCGGGATCAAGCTTGGCACAGGCGGGCTTGTAAGAGCTTATAGCTCGGCTGTAAATTTAGCGATAAATGAAGCGGAGCTTAAAAAATTTGAGTTTAAAGACGAGTGTAAATTTTATACTCCTTTTGCTTTGATGTCTCGCTTTGAGCATTTTTTTAACTCTCAAAATTTAAACGAATTCGAGCGTGAATTTAACAGTAGCGGTGCGATATGGACGGCTAAATTTAACGAAGAAGAGATGAGTAAATTTTATGAATTTGCAACTGTTTTTGAGATTGAGGAGTTTAAATTTCTAGCCTTGCCGCTCTTTGCAAATAAAATTGTTATATAAATTTAACACTAGCTTTACAAATTTAATATATCATTTCAAAATAAAATTAGAAATGAGGAGAGAAAATGATTAAAAAAATCGTTGCGGCTTTGCTTGTCGCAGCCGTATCAACATGGGCAAAAGGAGCCGAAATGGGAAATAAAACTATAGTTTTAGCGGGAGGGTGCTTCTGGGGGACGGAGGCTTATCTTAAGCAGCTTCCAGGAGTGAAAGATACGTATGTCGCTTACGCGAATTCAAAAGTGCCAAATCCAAGCTATCAGCAAGTAAGCTACGGCAACACAAATGCAGCCGAAGCCGTATATGTCGAGTATGATGAGTATGTTATCGATTTGCCGCATTTGCTTAAGTATTTTTTCTATACGATTGATCCGACTAGCTTAAATAAGCAGGGAAATGATCGCGGAACTCAGTACAGAACGGGAATTTACTTTACCGATCCAAAGGACGAAGCTGAAATTTTAGCTTTTATAAAAGAAAAGCAAAAAGAGTATAACAAACCTATAGTTGTCGAGGTTATGCCGCTACAAAACATCAGCAAAGCAGAGGAGTATCATCAAGACTACCTAACTAAAAATCCAAACGGATACTGCCACGTGACATTTGAGAGCTTACCTCCAAAAGACGCGGTGCTAAGCAGTAAAAAGAAAGAAGCGAAAATGGATATGGATAAGCTAAAAAGTTATCAAAATAAGAACGATGCACAGCTTAAAAGCGAGCTTAGCGATCTGTCTTACGACGTAGTTAAAAACTCGGCTACTGAAAGACCTTTTACGAGCGAACTAAATGATGAAAAAAGGGAAGGGATATTTGTAGATATAACTAACGGACAGCCGCTTTTTTCATCTTATGATAAATTCAATTCAGGCTCGGGTTGGCCAAGCTTTACTAAACCGATAGATGGCTCCTTGCTTGGCGAAGTGGCTGATAATAGCTACGGCATGCGAAGGGTTGAAGTGCGCACCAGTCTTTCTGATTCGCACCTTGGGCATGTTTTTGACGACGGTCCAAGAGATAAGGGTGGTCTAAGATACTGCATCAACGGCGCTGCACTTAAATTTATCCCAAAAGAGGATATGGAAAAAGAGGGCTATGGCTACTTGATACCGTATCTTAACGAGCAAGCCAAGGCTGCAAAATAGGGCGAGTGAAATTTGAGCGCATTTAGATCTGTTTATTGTGGATTTAAAATTTTTGCATTACAATTGCGAAACAATTTAATTTAAAGGATAAACAATGGAAGCTTGCACAACCTCTTGCACAAGACTTGATCCAATAGATAAAGCAGGTCTTGAAGCCTTAAAAAAGGCTGGTATAGAAAATCCGGATGTAATAAAAACCATAAAATGTAAAACTGTGGCGAAGGGCAAATTTCGCCACGAAAACTATATCCGCAATCTACCGCCTTATATCGTAGATGAGCCGCCTACGCTTCTTGGTGAGGATACCGCACCAAATCCGAGCGAAGCGGTTCTTGCCGCGCTTGGAAGCTGCGTAGCTGTAGGAATTCATGCAAATGCTGTAGATCAAGATATAGTGATAACAAATCTTGAGGTTTTGGTCGAGGGCGATCTAAGCATCACTGCCGTTTGGGGCACGGGCGATCTTAGCGATAAACCGCTTGGAATGACCGACGTAAGGCTAAAAATAAATCTTAGCACAAACAAAGATGAAGCTACAAACAAAGCTTTAATAGATAAAGCGATTAAATACTCGCCTGTCGTAAATACGCTTTTGCGTAATGTAAATGTTAAGGTTGATTAAAAAATAGCAGACCCCCAAAGCCTTTGTGCTTAAATTTCTTCTTTGCTAGACAAAATTTAGCCTAAAATTTTAAAGTAGATAAAAATCCCTCAAGTCCCATCTTAATATCTTTAAATGTGGTTTCAAAATCTCCTGTGTACCAAGGATCGGCGACATCATCGCTAGAGCCTGCAAATGAAAGCATCTTTGCAACTTTTTCGCTTTTATACCCTGCGATACGCTCGATATTTCTTATGTTTGCCGTGTCCATTGCGATTATGTGGTCGTAGTAGTCTATATCGCTCTTTTTCATCTGAACGGCTCTGTGTGATACTACCGCTACGCCTTTTTCTTTTAATTTAGATTGCGTGCCGTGATGAACGGGATTGCCTATCTCTTCGCTGCTTGTGCCTGCAGAAGCTATTTCAAATTTGCTCGCTAAACCGAGCTTCGTAACTATGTGCGTAAATAAAGACTCAGCCATAGTGCTTCTGCAGATATTGCCGTGACATACGAACAAAATCTTTATCATGTGCTTAAACTCCAGCTTCAAGCTGCTGCATATACTCTTCAAATGTGCCTTTAAAATCCACTATCTCGCCATCTCCTTTAAGGTGGATAATGCGGTTTGCAAACGCATCAATGAGCTCCCTATCGTGGCTTATGCAGATTACGTTGCCGTTAAATTTATAAAGCGCCTCGCCAAGAGCGATGATAGCCTCAAGGTCAAGGTGGTTGTTTGGCTCATCTAAGATCAGCAAATTTCCGCGGTCAAGCATGATCTTACTAAGCATTAGGCGGTGTTTTTCGCCTCCGCTTAACGAGCTTACCGATTTTTCCTGCTCGGCACCACTAAAGAGCATTCTACCAAGGCACTTTCTGATCTCATCTAGGTCTTTGTTTTTCTCATCTTGTAGCCACTCGTATAGCTTAAGTTCGCCTGAAATTTTATTTGTCGTATCTTGCGCGAAGTAGCTTGGCTCGATGGTTGCGCCTATGTGGATATCGCCGCTATCGGGCTTAACCTCTCCTATGATGATTTTAGCTAGAGTGCTTTTTCCTACGCCGTTTGCGCCGATGATGGCTACTTTGTCGTTCTTTTCGAGCTTAAAGCTAAAATTTTCAAAAAGCGTTTTGTCAAATTTTTTGCTTATGTTGCGAACTTCTAAAATCTCGTTTCCGATATCGCGCTTGATACGAAAGAGTATGCTCGGATCGCGCCTGCTTGAGACTTTTATCTCTTCGATATCAAGCTTGCTTAGTTGTTTTTGACGGCTTGTAGCTTGGCGCGCTTTGCTTGCGTTTGCGCTAAATCTAGCGATAAATTTCTCAAGTTCCTCTTTTTCTTTAAGTTTCTTATCGCGCTCCATCTCATGCTGCTTTGCAACGAGGGTTGAGGCGATATACCAGTCGTCGTAGTTGCCTGTAAATTCGCGAATTTTCTTAAAATCCACATCCAAGATATGCGTGCAGACCGCGTTGATAAAGTGGCGGTCGTGGCTTATAACAACCATCGTACCCTCATGGCGGTTTAGCTCGTTTTCAAGCCACTTGATACTTTCGATATCAAGGTTGTTGGTCGGCTCGTCTAAAAATAAAATATCAGGCTTTGGAAAGAGTACTTGAGCTAAAAGCACCTTAAATTTGTCAGAATTTTCAACTTCGCTCATAAGCTTATCGAAGTCGCTAAACCCAAGCGAGCTTAGGATTTTTTCTATCCTTGTTTCATACTCGTAGCTTGGATCTTCTTCGGCCGTTATCATCTCTAAAACGCCTAAGCGCTCGTTTATCTCGTCGGTAAATTCCTCGCTCATGTAAAGCTTTTCTTTCTCTTTAACCGCATCATAAAGGCGTTTGTTGCCGTATAAAACGGCGTCTTTAATGGTGAAATTTTCAAATGCGAACTGATCTTGCCCGAGTGTGCCTACTCTAAGTCCGTTTTCTATGACGATATCGCCTGAATTTGCTTCAAGCTCTCCTGATAAAATTTTTAAAAACGTTGATTTGCCCGCACCGTTCGCGCCGATAAGTCCGTATCTATTTTGGCGATTTAGCTTTAAATTTACATCTTCAAATAGAAGTTGTGCATTAAATCTCATAACTAAATTTTTAATCTCAACCATAAATTTACCTCTGAATTTCGTTATTTTTAATAATCTAATTATCTTGCCAAAAAGTTGTTTAAAATTCGTATAAACTAAATTTATATAGCGATAAAATAGAGTTCGATAATATTTATTATTACTTCTTTTGTTTTTGTGTTGTATTAATTTTAATTTAATATTGTGATATAATTGTGTTTTGATATAGTCGCTTAAAGTAAATAAGGGTAGTTTAGGTTGATTTAAAATATGACGACAAAGTACAATATACTAAATATCCAGCATAGAGCCAATAAAAGCGGTCAGGGTCAAGTATATAACTTTTTGCTATTGCTTTTTGTGTTTATAAATGTTGTAGTTTCCATATTTTTAGCAACTCAAAACATAGACTTCAAAATCATCACCGTATATCTCATCACCGCTTTAGTTACATTTGGATTTTACTACCAAAGAAGATCTTCAAAAGAAGTTGTCGTGTATTGGGTTCATGCGGCGGCGGTTTTTCACGCTGTTTTTGGAGTTTTAGTATTTGGCTGGGGATACGGCATAGAAAATATTCTTATTTGGGCTATAGGCGCTAATTATTTTATGATATTAAAGAGGAATTTTTTCTCTTTTGTTATCATAGTTATAGAGGCTACTCTTTATCTGGTGCTTTATATTTATAGAGATAGCTTGGGTATGCAGCTACTTGATGAGAAATTTAAAGAGGGCTGTTATGTATTTATATTTGTTTGCATATTTACTTCGTTTTTAAAAAGAACCATGGCTCTTGGCTCTATGCATGTTCAAAATTTTAAAGATATTCAGATGAGAAGCGATAGGGTTAAGGAGATATCCGAGCATGACTATTTAACCGGACTTAAAAATCGCTCAATCGTCGAAGAGAGAATTTCTCAGATGATAAAAACTCATCTAAAGCAAAGCAAGACCGGCGAAGGCAAAAAAGAGATATTAATAGCGCTTGCAGATATAGATAACTTCAAAAGCATAAACGATACTTTCGGACATACTCAAGGTGATGAGGTTATAGTAGCCACTGCAGGAGTGCTTAGTGAAAATTTTAGAGCCGATGAAGATATAGTCTCCAGATGGGGCGGAGAGGAATTCTTAATAGCCGCTTTCATCTCAAATAAAGGCGATGCGGAGAAAATTTTAAATAGAATTTTACGTAAAGTAAACATGATAAAGACTCCTGACGATAAGGGTGTCGGAGTAACTTTTGGCGCTATTATTTTAAGTGACGATGTTGGATCTGATGTGGACATTAAGCAGATTATAAAGAGTGCCGATGAGCTTTTATATGAAGGCAAAAAAGAGGGTAAAAACCGAGTTAAGATTAAAAAATGGGCGCAGGAATGACAAGATCGTTTATCGGTTCTGATATCAGCAAAAAATTACAGATCATAATGATAGCTTTTATGCTCGTTCACGTGGTCTATTTTGTTATATTTTTGTATATCAATAAGCCTTATTTATCCATGATGAATATCGCTAGCGTTTTGATATATGTGCATTTGGCTTATATATTAAAAGATAGCAATATGATTCAAAGAGTCCTTGCGGTAACGAGATTTGAGATATTTATCCACGCTTTTGTTTGCGCCTGTGTGCTTGGATGGGGATATGGATTTCAAAATATCATTTTAGCCCTTATATCGGTGGCTTTTTTTACTAATTCCATAGGCAAGATACTTGGATATATAGTCGCGTTTATCCAGGGTGCGGCTTATTTGTTGCTATATGTTTTGTTTCATGATACTGCCGAGGTTGCAAGTAGCCAAGCTCAGCTCATATACGTATTTAACTTTTTTTTAGTAGTTTGCGCTCTTGTGGCGTTTTCCTCTCTGCTTGGAATTTTAAACACCATGATATATCTAGGTATGCTTGACAAACAACAAGAGTTTGAGATGGCGGCAAATAAAGACCCGCTTACTCAGTTGCCAAATCGCAGGGCTTTTATAAATTTAGTTCAAGGAAGCGCTTTTAACTCTAAAAGCAGCATAAGCGTAGCGGTAGGCGATCTGGATGATTTTAAACGCATTAACGACAAATTCGGACACAATGCAGGTGATGAGGTGCTAAGAAAGGTTGCAGATATTATAAAAACAAGCCTTAGAAAGCAAGATTATGCATTTAGATTTGGCGGCGAAGAGTTTTTGCTACTTATAATAAATACGAATTTGAAAAATTCAAACATCATATTAAATCGCATTAGGGAAAAAATCCATAAACACACCTTTAAATTTGAGCAAGAAAAGCTTAACGTATCGATAACTTTTGGCTTTGTTCATGCCGATATAGACGATAAATTTGACATTGATAACGCTATTAAAGAGGCTGATAGCTTGTTAGGTCAAGGCAAAAAATCAGGCAAAAACTGTATCACGGGCAAAGTTTTAAGAGATATTAAATTTAAAGAAGCCTAATCCTGAAACTCTCTTTCGTAAAATCCAAAAACATCATCTCTTCTTCTAAAATTTCAGGCTTTAGCTTCGCTATCAATCCTTATGTGGGTTGCCCGCACGCTTGCATTTATTGTTATGCCGAATTTATGCAAAAGATGAGCGGACACTCTGAAAAGTGGGGAGAATTTGTTGATATTAAGGAGTTTGATGAAAGCTCGCTTGAGAAATTTATGCAAAATTACAAAGGCGAGCGGATTTTTATGAGTTCGGTTACGGATTGCTATAATCCGTTTGAAGCTAAATTTAAAAACACTCGCAAAGTGCTTGAAGCGTTAGCAAATTCGGATGTGAATTTGCGAATTCTAACTAAATCAAGCTTGCTAATGCGTGATATCGATCTTTTTAAAACTATGCCAAATTTAAGAGTAGGGCTTAGTTTCTCTACTCTTGATGAGAATTTGCGAGCCGTTTTTGAGCCCAGAGCAAGCAGGATTAGTGAACGTTTAGATGCGTTAAGGAGCTTAAAAGAGCAGGGGATTAAGACATTTTTATTTGTTGCTCCTATTTTTCCGGTTATTACTCCTGCGATTAAATTCGCACAAGATTACGGCGGTATGACAGATGAGATTATGTTTGACAGGCTAAATTTGTATCCTGCCTTTAAAGATAAAATTTTAGCCTTTATAGGGCGAAATTTCCCGCATCTTTTAGGACTTTATAAGCAAATTTATATTTTTGGCGATGATAGTTACTACGCAGGTCTTAAATCAAATTTGCAAGATGTTTTAAACGCTAATAAGCTACAATACAAGATATTTTTTTAAGGATTTTTATGGGTAAGACCGTTTTATATCTTTCTAGTGTATTTTTTCTGTTTTATCTGGTTGTTTTAGCTCTGCTTTATGTATTTCAAGAAAAACTCCTGTTTGTTCCCACAAAGCTTGCAAGCGACTATAAATTCGAGTTTGGCGGTAAGTTTGAAGAGATAAATTTAAATGTAGAGGGAGCAACATTAAACGGGCTTCATTTTTATGCACACGATCCAAAGGGAGCGGTTTTGTTTTTGCACGGCAATGCAGGCTCGCTAAAAGGCTGGGGCGGTTTTGGTAAATTTTATACAGATTTAGGCTATGATTTTTATGTTTTTGACTATAGAGGCTATGGTAAAAGTAGCGGCGAAATTTCAAATCAAAACGAGCTTTATAATGATAGCTACGAGATGATTAAGCGAGTGCTTGAGGATTTTGATATAAGCAAGATAAAACTGGTCGGATACTCCCTTGGAAGCGGACTTGCGGCAAATATCGCGAGCAAATTTGACGTACGCGAGCTTGTTTTGGTTGCGCCTTATTTTAAATTTGACGAGCTGGCAAGCTCAAAAGTGTTTTTTGTGCCAAAATTTATAGTTAAATACAAAATTCCGACAGTTTCGTTCTTAAAAGAGGCAAAAAATACGAACATATCGATAATCCACGGCAAATTTGACGATCTTATAGAAGTTTTAAATTCTCATAAATTAGCTAAAATTTTAAAGCCAACGGATAAATTTTATGAGATTGATGCGGGGCATAACGATATACTTTATAATGCGGAATTTGAGCGAATTTTGGAAGGAATTTTAAGCAAGTAATCTTAAGCCCGCCTTGTTTTAAGCAGGCTTAAAAGCAAATTTTAATGAAGCGCTTCGTTTAGTTTTATCGCGCGCTTGCTTGCGCTTGCCGTGATCTGACCTGTTTGGCTGTTTTGGCGGAAGTGAAGTCCGTCAAGGTTTGCAAGTTCAAGACCCTTGTAAATTTCGCGATCAAATTTGAAATTTGGATTTATCTTGTTTAGTTTTGCTCGCTCGACTTCGTTTATAAAGACCTTTGTGCCTTCTAGTATCGCGATTCCTGCATCGACTATGCATTTATCGCCAAGCGGTATTCCCGTAACGGAATTTGCGCCAAGCAAGCAGTTTTTGCCGATGCTTACAGGGTTGCCGTTTGTGCCGCTTAGCACGCCAAGGATGCTTGCTCCTCCTCCCACATCGCTTCCTTCGCCGACTACGACTGAGCTACTTACTCGCCCTTCTATCATAACAGAACCTGTCGTGCCTGCGTTAAAATTCACATACGCAGCGCCCGGCATTACCGTAGTGCCCGGATGTATGGACGCACCTAGGCGAACCTTTGCGCTATCAAGGATTCTTGTATTGTCGCTTGGGATGATGTGGCTTAAGAAACGCGGGAACTTATCTACGCTTACTATCGCAGGATATCCGCCGCTCATCTTTAGCCAAATTTCGTTTTTGCGAAGCCACTCAAGCTCGATCGGGATATTGCGGCTCGTCCATGCTACGTTTGGTAGCACGCCAAATGCTCCGTCAAGCACCAGGCTTCTAAGGGGAGCTTTGTTTAAAGAGAGTAGATAAAGCTTCAGATATACGATTTCAACGCTCTTTGGCTTAGCATCTTCAAACATAAATACGATTTTGAATTTATCTTCGTTATTTTCCAAATCTTCTTCAAAAGCGTGCTTTATCATGTGTAAAACTTGCACGTTTTTGTGTTTTTCCATCTCGTTTTCAAAGACGCTAAAGAGTTTGCTTGCTTTTTTGGCTACTTTTGGAGTAAATTCGGCTACAAATTCGCTATCTGTAAAATCAACCTCCACTCCGCACTTTTCAAGCGCCCATATAAACGCGGCGGCTGATAAAAAGCTTTCTTGATAATTTACTACCGCGTAGCTTGCTTGTAGGATTTTATCTTTGTTAAGTTGTCCCCTATCTACTCTAGCGATGGCAAATGCAATCGGGTCTTTATAGCCCTTTTTAGCTCTAAATTTCTCGCAAAATTCTTTGAATTCATCGGCTGTTTTAAACTCTTTTGACATTTTTACTCCTTGTAAATTTATTTTGTGAAGTTTAACTAAATATTGTTTAAGATGAAATTTTGACACACATTTAAGAATATATAGTGTGCATTTTTAAATTAGATTAATATTTTATCTTTTAAATATTTTTCCAGTTCTTTCTGGTCTAAGACTTTATCAAATTCGTTGTTAAATCTATCCGCTTTAGTTACATCAAAATCGTTAATAGTTTGTAAAAAGTCTTTAAAATTAGGGTTTTTATTACAAAGTTCATTTATGATATTAAAATCTAGAAGTTGTCTAGTTTGTGCAGGGGCAATAATATTACTCTGTGCCAAATCTTCACTGTTAAGACTTAAAACACCTATGCCAAAGCTAAGATTTAACTTTGTTATTAACTCTATTAACTCGTTATTGCTTTCATCAACATCAAGTGCCACTAGATATCCTTCGTTTGCCCAGCTTGAATTTGAAACTGCTTGAAAGTAATACTCTCTAAAATTTGCAACACTAAGCTCTGTCTTAATTTCAAAGGAGTAAATTTTAAGTGGTATTTTTGCAAATTTATTAGCGAATTTTAGAACATTATCTTTGTAGTACTCATACTCAAAGTTAACTCCTACTATATCAGGGTATAGCCATTTATCGTGACCTTTTTGTGATTTTTTACTATTTTCATGATAAATTGTTTTAGCTCTTGCATTAAAGTCTTCATTTGAGTATAGAAAATTAACTAAAAGAGGATGTATATCTCTTTCGTGAAATTTATTTTTTAGTTTTTGCCTGTGGCTCGTCTTTTAAATTTAAACTTTGATTTTTTAATTTAATTAGTATAGGTCTATTTTGAGTTTTTTCAAAAATTGAATTTTCGTTATTTTTTAAATCTATATATAAACGTGCTGAAAATGTATCCCATGGTGTTTTGCCTTTTAAATTCAGCTCCTTTGATCAACCCATTTGTTCTGCAATTTTATAAATTCTATTTGGACTTAATGCTACTTTTTTATCTCCCAGAACCTTTTTGGCTGCTTCTATTACTGTCATTATTACGCTCTTTTGTTTAAAATTATTTGATTTTAACAAAATGTTGTTGAAAGATTGTTTTATTTATGATTTATAAAATATAAGTGAAATTTACAAAATTTAATTTTGTAAATTTCACTTTTTATTATTTATGTTTTACTTCGAGCAAGCGCTCTTGCCGTCCATTACGGGCTGGATCGATGAGTTATCGGCTCCGCCGCCGTTATTGATATTTTCTATTATCTCCCAAAGGCGAGAAGCGGCTTTTTCGTAGCGTTTTGCGGTTACGGAATTTGGCTCATAAAAGCTTATCGGTTTCCCGCTATCGCCACCTACGCGCACGGCAGGTTCGATCGGCACTTCGGCTAAAACCTCGGTTTTATAGGCTTTTGCCATCTCTTCGGTCGTGCCTTTGCCAAATATATCATACTCCTTGCCGCTTTCAGGACAGATAAATCCGCTCATGTTTTCTATCACGCCTGCGATTGGGATATGCAGTTTTTCAAACATATCAAGCGCTCTTTTGCTATCATCAAGTGCTACCACTTGAGGCGTTGTTACGCAAATTCCCGCTGTTACCGGTACGCTTTGAGCAAGCGTCAGCTGCGCATCTCCCGTTCCCGGAGGCATATCCAAAAATAGTACATCAAGCTCGCTCCATATAACGTCTTTTAAAAGCTGCTCGATAGCTTTCATTATCATAGATCCTCGCCATATAAGGCTCGTTCCTTCCTCCATAAGCACGCCCATGCTCATCATCTCAACGCCGTGGCTAAGTATCGGACGAAGCTTGTTGCCTATAACTTGAGGCTGAGTATTTACTTCTCCAAGCATTCTTGGGATGTTTGGTCCGTATATATCGGCATCTAAAATTCCCACTTTTTTGCCAAGTTTTGCCATGGATATAGCTAAATTTAAAGTCGTTGTCGATTTGCCTACGCCGCCTTTTCCCGAGCTTACCATGACGAAATTTTTAACTTGCGGAGCTATGTTTTTACCGCTTTGAGAGTTGCTTTTTTCCTCGGGAATTTTTGGCTGGATTATATTGATAACAGCCTCGTTTGAGCCAAGAACTCTTTGGATATCCAAGCGAAGCTCTTTTGCTATGTCGGGATTTGAGCTTACGATCTCAACCTCTACTAAAATTTTATCGCCAATCTCTATGTTTTTTACAAATCCAAAGCTTACTATGTCTTTTTCAAAGCCCGGATATATAACGCCTTTTAATCTTTCGATAACCTGTTCTTTACTTAACATCATTCTCCTTTATAATATTTCTTGAAATTTTATAAGCGCAAAATTTCGGCCCGCACATCGAGCAAAATTCAGCCTCTTTAAAAACATCCTGAGGCAGGCTTTCATCGTGAAGTTCACGCGCCTTATCAGGATCAAGAGCCAGTTCAAACTGCTTGTTCCAGTCAAAGTTATACCTAGCATCGCTCATTGCGTGATCGCGCTCTATGGCGCCGGACCGCTTTCGCCCTACGTCTGCTGCGTGAGCGGCTATCTTGTGAGCTATGATACCGTCTCTTACGTCCGCGGCATTTGGCAAGCCTAAATGCTCTTTTGGCGTTACGTAACAAAGCATACTGGCTCCGTGATACGCCGCTAAAGCGCCGCCTATGGCGGATGTTATATGATCATATCCCGCGCCGATATCGCTAACAAGCGGTCCAAGCACGTAAAACGGAGCATTGTGACAAAGCTCTTGTTCTATTTTCATATTATACTCAATTTCGTTTAAAGGTATATGACCCGGACCTTCAACCATTACCTGCACGTTCTTTTCCCACGCTCTAAGCGTTAGCTCTCCAAGTACTTTTAGCTCGCTTAGCTGCGCTTCGTCGGTTGCGTCATACAAACATCCCGGGCGCAAGCTATCTCCAAGCGATAGCGCTACGTCATATTTAGCGCAGATATCGCAAATTTCATCAAAGGCTTCGTAAAAAGGATTTTCTTTATGATAGTGCATCATCCAGCTTGCCATAAGGCTTCCGCCACGGCTTACGATGCCCATTTTTCGCTTTGAGATTAAAGGCATGAATTTTAGCAAAAATCCCGCATGTATCGTAAAGTAACTCACACCTTGCTTAGCCTGTCTTTCTATGACTTCTAGCATCTTATCTATGTTCAAATTTTCTATGTTTTTTACATCGTGCATTATTTGATACATAGGCACTGTTCCTACAGGAACGGTTGAATTTGCGATGATCGCCTCTCTTATTTTATCAAGATCTCCACCAGTCGATAGATCCATAACGGTATCGGCGCCGTATTTTAGGCATACGGATAGCTTTTCTAACTCGCCTTCTATATCGCTTGCAAGGCTTGAGTTGCCGATATTGGCATTTACTTTTGTCTTTGCTTGCATGCCTATTGCCATCGGAGTTAAATTTACGTGATTGATGTTAGCAGGTATTATCATGCTGCCTTTTGCTACTTCTTTACACACTAGCTGGGCATCTAAATTTTCTATTTTAGCTACGAATTTCATCTCTTCCGTGATGATGCCACGCTTAGCATAATACATCTGTGTCGGTGTTTTATCGTTTAATCTCTCTTTTATCCAGTCTTTTCTCATTAGATAATTCTCCTAAATAAAATAGAAATAATACTACTCAAAAAAAGATAAAAAAAAGCTTTTTGAGTGTATAATATCGTAACACTTTTGTAAAAAGGATGAAATTTGTTTGATATATCGCTTATCATGCTTGGAGCCGGCAACTCAACCAGATTTGAAATGCCCGTAAAAAAGCAGTGGTTACGCATAGGAGATGAGCCGCTTTGGTTGTTTGCCACTAAAAATTTAAGCTCTCATTATCCATTTAAAGATGTCATAGTGGTAAGCAATGAGGCTGATTACATGAGTAAATTTGCGCCACATTACAGCTTTGTGCGTGGTGGAGTTACACGACAAGAGAGTTTAAAAAACGCTCTTAATAAAGTTAGCAGCGAATTTGTTCTGGTTAGTGATATAGCTCGACCCTGTATCGGTGCGAATTTACTATCAAAGATAATAGAGGGGCTAAATAATGCCGACTGCGTAGTGCCGGTGCTCAAAGTCGCAGACACGGTCTATCTTGAAGATGATGTTATCGATAGAGATAGAGTAAAGCTAGTCCAAACTCCGCAGCTTTCAAGAACCGATCTGCTTAAAAAAGCCTTGCAAAGCGATAAAATTTACACTGACGATAGCTCGGCGATGAGAGCGATAGGGGCTAAAATTTGGTATGTTTTAGGCGATGAAAACGCCAGAAAGATTACCTTTAAAGAGGATTTGGCCAAAATTTCTTGCCTAAAAGCTCCAAAAAATGAAATTTATCTTGGCAACGGCTTTGACGTACATGCCTTTGAAGAGGGAAATTTAGTAACAATTTGCGGTGAGAAAATTCCGCATAAATTTAAATTTAAGGCTCACTCAGACGGCGATGTGGCAACTCATGCCTTAATAGACGCTATTTTAGGAGCGGCATCGTTAGGCGATATAGGCGAGCTTTTCCCTGACACTGATGATAAATATAAAGGAGCCGACTCGATAGAGCTTTTAAAGCAGGCGTATAGGCTTGTTCAAAGCGTTGGATTTGAGCTAGTAAATGCCGACATAACCGTTATGGCGCAAGCTCCGAAACTAAGCGCCTTTAAGCTTAAGATGGCTCAAAATATAGCCCAAGCGCTAAATATAAGCGCAAGCAGGATAAATGTAAAGGCAACAACTACGGAAAAATTAGGATTTGTCGGGCGTGGCGAAGGTATAGCCGCAAGTGCGACGGCAAGCCTTAGATATTATGATTGGACGCAAGCATGAAAGTTTTAATAGTAGAAAATGAAATTTATCTAGCTCAGAGTATGGCGACTAAGCTAGGGGATTTGGGCTATGAGTGCGAGATAGCAAGGACGGTAAAAGAAGGGCTTAAGAACGAGTATTTTGATGTTGTGTTACTTTCTGCAACACTGCCGGGTGAGGATTTTTATAAGATTATCAACAAATTTAAAAGCTCTATCATCATCTTACTCATAACCTATATAAGCAACGATACCGTCTCAAATCCGATAAAAGCGGGTGTGAGCGACTACATACAAAAGCCTTTTATGATAGAAGAGCTTGTGCGTAAGATCAAACATTTTGAGGAATTTAAAAGGCTGCAAAGCTTTATCAGGACTTATCAGGACTATTTGAATTATCATTTTAAGGCGGTTTCTAATCTGAATTTTGATTTTAAGAAACTCAAACTTCCTATGCTTATAAAATGCAATAAAATAATAAATGCCGATAATTTCGTATTTGAATACGCAAAGGCTATGAATCTATCCTTTAAATTTATTCCGCTTGATCAAAATCCCGATTTTGAAACCATAGCAAAAGACAATCCTAGGGATTTGCTGTATTTTTCAAATTTTCAAATTTTAAGAAGCGACGATAAGAATAAAATTTACAACCTCGCGATGAAAAGAAAGCTTATAATAAGCTCTACCAATCAGAACGAAAGCGCAAATTTTGAAATTTTAAATATCACTACCGATGAGAAAAATTTCCAGATAGATGAAATTTTGACTATTGATGATTATATCAAGCATATTATAGTGAATTATCAAGAGAACTATCCTGACACCGAGCTTAGCAAGAAGCTTGGCATTTCGCGTAAATCGCTTTGGGAAAAGAGGAAAAAATACGATGTCGTCAAGAAAAAATAACACTATCTTAATAAACGAGGAAGCTTACGGTGCACTTGAGCTGATTCACAATCAAATTTTTAGCAAATTTAATCGCTTGATGAATGAAAAAGAGGCGCAAGAGGTGTATGAAACAGGCTTTTTAAACGGAGAGCCGATGCCTTATAGCTTTATTTTAGCCCCTTTTGGCAAGCGCAACCAAGAGTGCTTAAAAAACGCAAAGAGCGGAGACAAGATCGAGCTTTTAAAAGATGATAAGATAGTCGGACACATCGTCGTTGATAGTGTTTTTAAATTTAATCAATCTAAAAAATATCAAAACATCTTTCACGCCAATGAGACTATCCAAACCGAGCTGATTCAAAGCGGAGAGCTTGCGGTAAGCGGTAAATTTGAAATTTATAGCGATATATTTAAAAGAGTAAAAGAGGAGATAGCCACCGTAAAAAATGAGCTAAACGCGCAAAAAATAACCGCCGTAATGCTAACTGCCGAGCCTTTTAACAGAGCTCATGAGAGGCTTATCAGGATGACGATAGATAAGGCGGATATTGTTCTTTTATTTTTGCTTAAGAGCTACAAAAGTGACTGGGAGATAGAATTTGGGCTTAAAAAGCGCGTGATGGAGTATTTTTCGCAAAATTACCTGCCTAAAAACCGCCTTATAATAGTGCCTTTTGAAAACTCAAATTTGTTTAGTGCGCATATGAATCCGACTCTTGAGTGTATAGCTGCAAACAGTCTTGGCGCAGATAAGCTTGTTGTCGGGCAAAATCACGCAGGCATCGGGATGTTTTATGATCAAAATGTCGCGCATACCATACTTGAAAAATACAAAGAGGCTTTAAAGCTTGAGATAATCGTGCTTCCAGAGCTTGTGTATTGTAACGAATGCAGGACGATAGTAAGTACCAAAACTTGCCCGCACGGACAGCATCATCATATAAAATATCACACAAGCACTCTTAAAGCACTTCTTCAGCAGGGAATTTTGCCTCCTGCGATTTTAATGAGGCGGGATATCTCGGCAATGATTTTAAGTGAAGTTTTTCAGAATAGATTTAAGAATCTACAAAAGCTTTATGATGATCTATTTCCAAATTCGGGACTTCTTGAGAATCATACCGAGAGAGAATTTTATGAGGAACTTATGCAGCTTTATCAGACGACTTCGCTTACTTGATTTTGTCTTTGGCTGCGACTTGTCAAATTTGAGGCTAAATTTATGCTGCTTAAGATATCTTTATGTAAAGCGGTTTGGTTAGGTTTTACCTTGGATATAAAGCCGGAAATTTAATAATTTTAAGGAAATTTATGCAAAAACTATTTTTAACCTTTTTTTATACGGGACTTAGTCCAAAAGCGCCCGGCACCGTAGGGAGTATCGCAGGAGCCTTGGCGGCTTATCTTATACTGGTTGTATTGCCTCCTGAGACGCTATTTTTGTCGTCTATTTTGCTGTTTGCCGCAAGTATCGGTGTTATAAATAAATATGAAGAGCAAACGGGCGCGCATGATGATAAAAGTATCGTTATAGACGAGGTTGCAGGAGTTTGGCTTGCGCTTTCGATGAGTTCTATTACGGTGGTTCAGTTTGTTTTATCGGTAGTGTTTTTTAGAATTTTAGATATCACGAAGCCTTCCATTATCGGGCGGGTTGATAGGGGAGTTAAGGGCGGACTTGGTGTAATGGGCGATGATATGCTAGCGGGCTTTTTTGCCGCTTTGATGAGCGCGATTACTTATGCGCTACTTGTGAAATCTGGACTTGATTACGAATGGATCAACCTTCAAATGCCGTTTTACGAAGTGCCAAATATGATAGAGGGAATTTTAAAATAGACTAAGTAGGCATAAATTTGAAGAAATTTATGCCTGTATTGCAAATTTGACAACTGAATTTAATTTTTGCATTTTTCTTTTTGCTATCTTTTTATAAATTAATCGTATTTTAAAGGTTAGAGTTGTTAAGATGTAAGATGCGTAGGCTTAATTTAAGCATCTAATAGGCTGTAATGAACTATCGGAATTTACTTCCTGCGCCTTGCTTTGCCTTGCTCTTCGTATAGTTCTATCTCGTTTGCATAGGTTGGATTTTTCTTTTTTAGTTCGTTGTTCATGAACGCTATTAGCTTCGCATCGGCATTTGAGTGGCTTGCAAGAAGGAGGATAAGGCTTAGATAAGCTTTTGCTTCATTTGGAATTTTGCCGTTTTGTTTAGAGGGTATGCTAAATTTATCAGTAAAAATTTTAAGCGCGCCAAACAGCTCGTCTTTGGTTGAGGATTTGTTTGCTACTATATCAAGCAAGGAATTTAAGTTGATATTTTCATCCGTTTTTAAAGTAGGCTCGCTTGATACTTTAGGCTTTGGTTGAGGAGTTCTTCTTAACTTAAATACGATCAATAGCAGTATGGCGATGACCGCCGCTACTGCTATTATCAGTGATATTATAACTATGGATTTGGTATCCAAATTATTCCTTATAGTCTTACGTTTGGCGACTTTCTAAAGTATGCCGCGATAGCTATTATTGCCATTATAAGCATAGTTATCCATACGAAATCAGGCACCGGCACCGGATCGCCCGCCGCATACGAGTGCATACCGCTTAGATAGAAATTTACGCCAAAATAAGTCATTATGATAGCCCAATAAGCAAACATCGAGCTAACCGCAAAAGCGTATTGGTTGTTGAGTTTTGGAACAAATCTTATGTGTAAAACTACTGCATAAACCAAGATGGAAACGAGTGCCCAAGTCTCTTTAGAGTCCCAACCCCAGTATCTTCCCCAGCTTTCGTTTGCCCAAACGCCCCCAAGGAAGTTTCCAAGCGTAAGAAGGCTAAGACCTAATATCATCGCCATTTCGTTGATACGTGTTGCTTCAAGGATGTTTCTTGATATCTCTTTATTCTCTTTTTTGCCTTGGAATATAAATAGTATAAGCGAAAACATTCCAAGCAGAGAACAAAGTCCTAAAAATCCGTAGCTAGCCGTTATAACAGATACGTGGATAGTTAGCCAATACGACTGAAGCACCGGCACAAGAGTAGTGATCTGCGGATCCATCCAACTAAGGTGAGCCACAAATAGCGTAATGCCTGCTAGAATCGAAGTAAGCGCCATCGCGATAGGGCTTTGGCGAGAAAATACGATACCAGAAAGGCTTAACGCCCAAGCGATGTAGATCATTGATTCATACGCATTACTCCAAGGTGCGTGCCCCGAGATATACCAGCGAAGTCCTAGTCCTGCCGTGTGTATCAAAAAGGCTAGGATATTAACAGAATAAACTATCTTAAACATCCAGTTGATGTTAAGTCTAGGGCGAGCCATCTTGATAAATACGAATATAAGCAGAGCAAAGCCCGCTAATAGGTAAAATGGCGTTAGAGAATCAAAAATTTTATATTTGTTAAATAAAATTTCCATATCTATGCGTTTTTTAGTAGGCATTACCGCCGAGCCGTGCTCTTCTTGGTATGTTTTTATTTCTGCAAGCGCTCTGTTTGGCACGCTCCAGTTGCCGCTTCTGCTCGCATCGCTTACGCCCGTAAAATAATCTTGTAAAATTCTACTAATCGGCTCTCTTTCCTCTTTGGGAAAATACATCATCGCACTGGCCGGCGCATACCAAGTATGGTTAGGATCGTCTATCTTTGGAAACATCGTGAAAATTTCACCTACAAATACCATATAAAGTATATTTAGTCTCTCGTCCACTTTTTGGACGTCTTTATCAAAAGTTCCTCTTTCCGCAGGACGCTTTCTGTTGGCTTCTTCGGCATATTTGGTTAGCTTATATGTGCTTTTGGTTGTATTTTGATCATAGGTAAAAAAGTCGTTAAATTTAGCGTATTTTGCATTTTCATCTACGCCTATCATCTTTTTAAGATCTTTGTTGTGAATCGCTATTATCGGGATTTCACGCCAGTATGGAGCGTTTACCATCATCGAAAGCATGACTTGATTTGCGTTCATACCGTTTATAGTATCTTTTCTATGAACTTTATTTAAAATTTCTCTTGCTATCGTATCAAAAGGCTTCATGCGACCGTCTGCGCTTTGAACTATGACGGTTGAAAGCTCTTTTGCATGATCTGCATTTATGTTTGGAGCTTCGTAAGCTTCAGCGCTTGGCGTAAATGAACAGGCGGCAAATATAACAAGTAGGCTCGCTACTTTCTTTATGGCGTCTTGATTTATAAGTTCTGCAAGTTTTCTAAATCTGCTATGAGGATTTACTACGTTAAAAAATAACCCGACTCCAAGCAAGAAGTATCCGAGGTAAGTAGGAATTTTGCCTGGGTCTTTATTTACAGAAAGTATAGTACCTTTTTCGTCCATGTCGTAAGAGCTTTGGAAAAATCTATATCCTGCATGATCTAGCACGTGGTTCATGTAAATTTTATAGTCGTAATTGCCGGTTTGACTATCTTGCACTACTACGTCGCTTGAGTAGCTCATCGGAGAATTTGATCCGGGATAGCGTTTAAGCTCAAAGTCTTTTAGGTAAAGAGAAAACGGAAGCACTATAGGTTGAGCGCCCCATGTAAGCGTAAAGTCTTGTCCTCCTACGGTTTCATTGACCGGAATAACGTGGTTTTCATAAAGGATCACCTCTTTATTTTCGCCCTCAAAGCTTAAATTTGCCACAATCGCGTCAAAATCGCCATTTTTGCTAACAAGCCTTCTGTCGGCCTTTTCTAAAATTTTTCTCGGAGCGAAATTTATCGTTCCTATCGTATAAAGCTGGCTAGGCAAGAACTCAACCTTGTCCTTTGCGGCATATTCGCCTTTGTCATTTGACGCCATAATAAAATAGCCGATATTGTGGCTTGAATTCATACTAAATTTGCCGTCTTTGTATTCAAACTGCACGAATTTTTCAAGTGTCGGCTCGGTGTTAAATACAAAGCTAACTCCTCCAAGCTCTCTAACACTACCCGGTCTTAGAGCTACTTCTTCTCGGTTTTGCGTATCTGAAACTACAAGCTCTATCAAAGCTTCGCCGCTACTAGATTCAAAATACTCAAATTCAGCACTTTTATAGTAGGCTTTGTATGTTAGATTCGCTTTTTTGCCTTCTATATCAAGGCTCATATCAAATTCGTTCGGACTCATTGAAGTTATCTGCTTTGGAATGGCTACTTTAAACTCCTTACCGTCTTTTTTGGTCTCCATAGTTATCTTTGAGCCCATCTCATACATTGTGTTTTCGGCAGTATTTTCTCTGATATGAATATTGCCTTCAAACCCAAGATAGCGCGTCATGGCAGAGCCTAGCAACATGAAGAGAAAACTAAGGTGAAATATAAAAACGGGAAGTTTTTTAGAATCAATAAGCCTGTAGCGGTAGATATTGTAAGCTAAATTTATACCTAAAAGCAGTTGGATCGCAGCGAACCAGCCTGCACCATAAACCGCAGCCCATGCGCTTTTAGTATCGTAATAAGTCTCGATAAACGTAGCAAGACCGCTTGCGATAGCAAACAAAAGCAACAATATAAGAGCTGAAGTCATACTAAAAAATATAGATTTTACCCCTCTCATTATTATCCTTTTTAAATTATCAAATGGCACATTATAACAATATTTCTTTAAAAATTTCTGCGCTTAGTTATTAATATGTAACGAATTTTAATATTTTTAGATTATTTTGTATCATTTTTTAAGAGAGATTTATAATTGTGAGATTTAAATTTGATAACACATATTAAAAACAGGCTAAATTCGGCGCAAAATAGCCTGAAATTTGAAAATTTACTTCTGTTTTAACAAGATTTATAAAAAATAAAAATTAAATTTTAGGTATGGCTTTCATTAAAGTTTTTGTAAATTCATTCTTAGGCGAGCTGAAAATTTCATCCACATCACCGCTTTCAACTATTTTGCCGTGATTCATTACTAAAATTCTGTCCGTTATATGCTCAACCACACCTAAATCATGACTTATAAAGATATAAGTAAGCCCAAATTCATCCTGCAAATCAAGAAGTAAATTTAAAACCTGAGCTTGAATGCTTACATCAAGCGCACTTACAGGTTCGTCGCAGATGATGACTTCCGGACGCAGGATAAGAGAGCGAGCGATTCCGATGCGCTGACGCTGTCCTCCTGAGAATTGATGGGCGTAGCGGTGGTACCACTCCTCTTTAAGCCCTACCTTTTTCATGATCTTTAGCACTTCGCCTTTGATCTCGTCCTTGCTTAAATCAGTATTTAGCACTAGCGGCTCTGATATGATTTTTCCTATGTTCCAGCGCGGATTTAGACTGGAATAAGGATCTTGAAAGATCATCTGAACATTTTTTCTAAAATTTTTCAGATCGTTTTTATCAAATTTCGCCTTGTCTTTATCTTTGTAGATGATATGTCCGCTTGTAGGCTCATCAATCCCTATTAGAAGTTTTGCAGTGCTTGATTTGCCACAACCGCTTTCGCCGACTATGCCTAAAATTTCGCCTTTTCTAAGCTCAAAACTTATGTCATCAACCGCTTTTATAACCTCTTTTTTTAAAATTCCGGTCTTTATCGTGTGGTATTTTTTTAAATTTTTAATCTCAAAAAGGTTCATCTTATCTCTTTTTTAAATTCTAAATAATTGATATTTTCATCGACGAATTCAAGCCTCTTTTTACGCTCACCCTCTTTTGGAATCGATCCCATAAGAGCTTTTGTATATGGATGTCGCGGGTCTTTTAATACTTCTTTTACTCCGCCGCTTTCAACGATTTGACCTTTATACATTACTATCACGTCATCAGCGATATTTGAAACGACGCCAAGATCGTGCGTGATAAATAAAATTGCCATATTGTTTGCTCTTTGTAAATTTTTCATAAGCTCGATAACTTGAGCTTGTATAGTTACGTCAAGTGCCGTTGTGGGCTCGTCCGCGATAAGAAGTTGGGGCTTGCAGACCATAGCCATGGCTATCATTATGCGTTGGCGCTGACCGCCTGAAAGCTTAAAAGCATACTCTTTTATGCGCTTTGCAGGCTCTTTTATGCCGACCATCTCAAGGCTTTCGATTACTTTTAAAGCTCGCGCTTTCTTGCTTAAATTTGGCTGGTGAAGCTTTAGCGCCTCATCTATCTGATAGCCTATTGTTAGGCTAGGATTTAGGCTAGTCATCGGCTCTTGAAATATCATAGCGATTTGAGAGCCTCTGATATTTCGCATACCGCTTTCTTTGAGGCTTAGTAAATTTGTGCCGTTAAATAAAATTTCACCCCTTTTTATACGCGCCTCTTTATCAAGTAGTCTCATTATGCTTAGGCTTGTTACGCTTTTGCCTGAGCCGCTTTCTCCGACTATGCAAAGAGTTTTATTGTTTTCAAGGCTAAAGCTTAGGTCGTTTACCGCTTTTGTATAGCCTAGCTCGCTTTCAAATCCGACCTCTAAATTTCTAACTTCAAGTAGCATCATCTACTCCTTAGCTTCGGATCAAGCGCATCTGTTAGAGCATCTCCGATAAGGTTAAATCCAAGCACCGTTAGAAATATCGCAAGACCAGGATATAATATCATCCAAGGAGCCGTCGTGATGTATTGGAGTGAATTTGAGAGCATTGCTCCCCATTCTGCAAGCGGAGGTTGCGCGCCAAGTCCAAGGAAGCTCAGTCCCGCCGCTTCTAGCACCGCGCTAGCAAAGCCCATAGTGGCTTGCACGATGATAGGACTTAGGCAGTTTGGCAAGATAACCAGTAGCATTAGTCTCAGATCGCTTGAGCCGTTTATGCGAGAAGCTATGACGTATTCTTTCTCTTTTTCGGCAAGCACGCTTGCTCTTATTATCCTTGCGTAAGTTGGAATTCCGACTATGCCGATAGCTATCATGGCGTTATATAAACTTGGTCCAAGGATAGCTACGATAACGATAGCAAGCAAGATCGCAGGGATTGCAAGCATGATATCAACAATTCGCATTATGATTAGATCGATTAGCCCGCCGTAATAACCTGCTAAAATTCCAAGCAAGAGTCCTATAGCAAGAGATATAACGACGGATATAAATCCTATCATTATGGAAACTCTTGCGCCATATATGATGCGCGATAAAAGATCTCTTCCAAAATCATCGGTCCCTAGTATATAAGCCGAATTTACTCCGTTTTCATAAATAGGTGGCAAAAGGCGCATTGCCAAATTTTGCTCGTTTGGATCAAATGGAGCTATGAGAGGCGCAAATATAGCACACAAGACAAGAACTAAAACTATAAATAGACCAAACATAGCAAAGTAGTTTTTAGTAAATTGTTTTATTAGTTGGTTGCTCATTGGCCAAGCCTGATTTTTGGATTTATGACCGCATAGAGTAGGTCGGTGATCAAATTTATAACAATAAATATAGTTGCGATTATAAGAGTGGCTGATTGGATAATCGGAAAATCTCGCTGATAAACGGCATTTACTAGCCACTTGCCGATACCGGGCCAAGAAAACGTGGTCTCTGTTAAAATGGCTCCTGCAAAGAGAGTTCCAAACATAAGCCCGATAACAGTAATAACAGGCATTAAAGCATTTTTAAGGGCGTGCGAGATAATAACTCTAAACGAGCTACATCCTTTTGCTTTTGCCGTTCTTATATAGTCTTCTTTTAGCACGGAAGTCATACTTGCTCGCGACATTCTTGCGATTATCGCCATGGGAATAGTTCCAAGTGCAAAAGCAGGCAACACAAGATGCTTAAGTGCGTCTTTAAAAGCTTCTATATCGTTTGCTAAAAGCGTATCTATAAGATGAAATCCCGTAACTTGCTCAACGTAAAATTCATACCCGAGCCTTCCTGATACGGGTAGCCATCCGAGCTTCACGCTGAAAAAATAAATAAGCATCAATCCAAGCCAAAATATCGGCATACTAACGCCTGCAAGCGCAACAAACATTGAAGCGTAATCAAAAGTGCTGTATCTTTTTACAGCAGATATTATACCGGCTGTGACACCTATAATAATAGCAAATAGCATAGCTATCGTAGCAAGCTCTACTGTAGCCGGAAATCTCTCTATAAATTCGTCCCAGACGGGCTGCTTGGTCTTGATTGAATTTCCAAAATCGCCTTTGAGAGATTTAGTGACGAAACTTATATATTGCTCGGTTAAAGGCTTATTAAAGCCCATTTCTTCATTAAATTTCTCAATACTTTCTTTTGTAGCCCGTTCACCTAAAACTGCCAAAGCAGGCTCACCCGGAGTTAGGTGAACCATAGAAAATACAAGGAGCGACACCCCAAAAAGTGCGGGTATCGCCCATAAAAACCTCTTTATAATGTAACGTAACAATTAAGCCTTCTTTTTATTTATTTAACCATACTTCTTTAAATCTTCTTTTGCCTACAGGGTCTATCTTAAATCCTTCTACGAATTTAGCTACCGGCACTACATTAACCGAATTTGCCAATGTCACCCAAGGAACATCTTTGGCAAATACCTCTTGAGCCTCTTGATAAAGCTTTGTTCTTTCGTTTACATCGCTTGTCTCTTTCGCTTTTGCTACGAGCTTGTCAAATTCAGGATTTTTCCAAGCCGCATAGTTTTGCGCAGGGACGTTTGCCGCATGAGAGGTTAAAAGGATATTTAAGAAGTTATCCGGATCTCCGTTATCTCCCGTCCAGCCAAGCAAGCACATATCATGCTCTAAATTTTTAGTCTTATCAAGATATGTTACCCAGTCGTAGCTTACTATTTTAGCCTTTATGCCTACTTTTGCAAGGTCTGATTGGATAGCTTCGCCCACTTTTCTACCGTCAGGAATATACGGTCTTGATACCGGCATAGCATAAAGCGTAACCTCAAATCCGTTTTCATACCCCGCCTCTTTAAGAAGGGCTTTTGCTTTTTCTACATCATATTCGTATTTGGTGATATTATCATTAAAGCTCCATAAATTCGGTGGAATCGGAGCATATGCAACCTTGCCGAAACCTTCATATACCGCATCTACGATAGCTTTTTTATTAACCGCATGGTTTATGGCTTGGCGAACTCTTAGGTCTTTAAACATCTCTCTATTTGTATTCATAGCAAGATAGCCTACGTTCATACCTTCTTTTTCGATAAGTTTTACGTTAGGATCTTTTGCCAGATCTTTTACTTCGGCAGGGTTTGGCTGCTCTAAAATTTGAATTTGACCGGTTTTAAGCTCTGCTGTGCGAACCGAAGCGTTTGGTATAACGCGAAGAATAACTCTGTCAAGATACGGTCTGCCGCCCCAGTATTCTTTGTTTGCCGTAAGTATAACGCGATCGTCTTTTATCCATTTTTCAAAGACAAACGGACCAGTTCCTACAGGAAGGCGGTTTAAATCCTCGGCTTTACCGTTTTTCATAAGCTCTTCAGCATACTCTTTTGAAAGAATTCCGGCAAAATCCATGGCTATGTTTGCCAAAAACGGAGCTTCAGGCTTTTTAAGAAGAAATTTGACCGTGTATTTATCTACCTTTACAACATCTTTTACGATATTGTCCATGTCCATATTTATCCAGTATTCATAAGCGCCGCCTACTTTTGCAAAAGGATGACTTTTGTCAAATTGGCGTTTAAATGAAAACACTACATCGTCCGCGGTAAATTCCACTTTTTTCTTAAAGAATTTGGTCGGAGCGAAATACACACCCTCTCTTAAGTAAAACGTATATTCAAGTCCGTCCGCACTTACGTCCCAACTCTTTGCAAGAGCGGGCTCTATCTCGGTTGAACCGTATTTAAACTGAACTAGGTTGTCAAATATATTGTCTGTTACAAATATACTCTCGCCGTCGGTAGTGTGAGCTGGATCCATAGCAGTAGCGTCACCGCTGCGTCCAAAGACAAGTGTGCCGCCGTATTTTGGTTCGGCAAGCAACAAACTAGCGCAAAAAAGCATTAAAAGCATCGTAAGCTTTTTCATTTTGGCTCTCCTTTATCGTAAATTAAATTTGCATTCTGTGCCAGATTGTATCAAAAAAGCTTTTTGGTAGCGCATAAAATGGGCTAAATTTATCAAAAAAATTTACAATATGTTAATTTTTGTTATATTTTAGTAACTTTAGTAACAAATTTACACTATACAAATCAAATATGAATAAACCTGTTTAAATTCTTAAAAAATATCAATTTTACAAAAAAATGAAAATAAATAAATTTTAAATTTACGCAAGAAATTTTAAATTTATTTTTATAAAAATGCGATAAAAACGAGATTTTACAAGATAATAATTATCAATTAACTACTAAATATGATATGAAAAAATTACGCATAATTTACGCAGTTATTTTATGATTTCATCAAATTAAAATTTAATGAGGAGGAAATATGAACAAATCAAGACGTAATTTCTTGAAGGCTTCCACGGCAACCGGTTTTTTAGCTATGACTTATGCTCCCGGCACTTTGGGTGCGGTCGGCGCTAAAGCATTGGAAGGCGGAGAGAGGGTAGCTTATAGTTTTTGCGAGATGTGTTCGACTCGCTGTCCTATCGAAGCTAAAGTAGTGGATGGCAAAAACATCTTTATACAAGGAAACGGCAAAGTTAGCGGAACTGCAACTTCGGTTTGCGCAAGAGGCGGCGCGGGTCACAATCAACTATACGATCCGCAAAGACTTGTAAAACCTCTCATTAGAGTAGGTGAGCGCGGTGAAAATAAATGGCGTGAGGCAAGCTGGGACGAAGCTCTTGATCTTGTGGCTAAAAAAATGCTTGAGATCAAAGAAAAATATGGTCCTGAGAGCTTTGTGTTTACCGCAAAATCAAGCCAAACTCATAAACTTATGACAACTTTTGCAAGCGCATACGGCTCGCCAAACTGCTTTTCTCACATGTCCTGTTGTCCGATAACTTACAGAATGGTCTGTGAGCATATGTATGGAGACGGAAGATTAAAAAGAGACTTCGGAAATGCAAAATATATCGTAAATTTCGGTCACAACCTCTTTGAGGGTATCGTTATATCAGACACTAAAAAGGTTGCGAAAATGGCTGAAAAAGACGATACTAAACTATTGGTTCTTGAGCCAAGATTTAGCGTTATAGCCGCTAAAGCCGATGAGTGGCTTCCTGTAAAACCTGGAACCGACCTAGCGTTTGTACTAGCGCTTATTCATACATGGATTAAAAACGGAACTTACGATAAAGAGTTTATCGAGAAATTTACAATCGGCTTTGATAAAGTCGTAGAAAGCACTAAAGATACAACTCCTGAGTGGCAAGAGAAAATTACCGGAATTCCTGCTAAAACGGTTGAGAGAATCGCGGGTGAAATTTGGAAAGCCGCTCCAAAAGTAATTATTGACTTTGGTCATAAAACAACAACCGCAAAGGCTGAATACATCCGCACAAGAGCTATCATGGTTGCAAATGCGATGATGGGCAACTGGGAGAAAAAGGGCGGAATTTTCGGTGGCAAAAACGCCAAAAAATACAACTCTTTAGCAGGCGAGGAGCTAATACCTGGCATTACAAACCCTGATGCGGCTATAAAAGTTCCAAAAACTCCAAGACTTGATGCAGCTGGCGAAGACGGAAGAAATAAATTCGTAGGCAGAAGCCATGGCGTTTTGATGGAAATTCCTGATGCCATAATGAGCGAAAAGCCTTATCCTATAAAAGGTTGGTTTAATATCAGATTTAACCACATGATAAACGTTGCAGGAACGGACAAAACGATAGAAAGCCTTAAAAAGCTTGACTTTATAGTAAGCTCTGACGTTTATATGAATGACTTTTCAATCTATGCAGACGTTATCTTGCCTGAAAGCACATATCTTGAAAGAGATGAAGGAATTGAAGATAAATCAAGCCAAAAACCTGCGTATATGATAAGAAATAAAGTAATCGATCCTGTAGGTGATACAAAAAATGGCTATGATATCTTTAGAGAGCTTGCAAGACGCATGAAAATAGATGAAAAATATACAAACAACACTATGGATGAATGGAGAATGCAGCAAGTTAAAGGTAACGCCGAGCTACTAGCGCAACTTGCAAAAGACGGATATGTGACTTGGAAAGTGCCTGGAATTTTATTCAGAGAAAAAGACAGCGTTAAAAATTTTGTTAAGAAATTCCCTCATGCAGAGAAATTTGTAGGTGAAAACGGACTTATGGATTCTCAAGTGAAATTTAAAACAGAGAGTGGAAAAATCGAACTGTTTAGTGAAAAGGTTGATGCGCAATTTCCTACTTACGGCTGTTTAGGAAATATGGAAGATAACGTTAAAGATATGGATGTTTACGCAGGACATGAGCTTGCTATCATGACAGGAAAAACTCCTATCCATACTAACGGTCACACTCAAAACGTTCCGTTCTTGAATGATTTAATGAGTGAATCTCCTGTATGGATAAATCCAAAAACAGCTAAAAAATATGGTGTAAAAACAGGCGATAAGGTCTTCTTGCAAAATAAATTTTCAAAAGATAAAGCAACTATATTTGTAACCGAAGGTATTAGAGAAGATACATTATTCTTGTATCATGGATTTGGACACGTGTCTGCAGGTCTTAAACGAACGGACGGAATGGGAACAAACCAAAGTAAGCTTCTAAATCCTGAAGCAGGTCCGGTGTGCTCTACGATGGTTACAAACGTCGGCGTTGATATAGTTAAAGCTTAAGGGAGAGTGAGATGAAAAAAGCATATAGAATGGTTCATAACGAAAACCTTTGTATAGGTTGCCAAGCGTGTTCGGTAGCTTGTAGAAGTGAAAATAACGTTCCAAACGGAGTTTATAGACTTCAAGTTCATGCAAAAATGAGCGGAACGTTTCCAAATTTAAAGACGGATTTTATAAGAAACAGTTGCGTTATGTGCGAAGATAGCCCTTGTGTAGACGTATGTCCTACGGGAGCTAGCTTTAAGACAGAAGATGGACTTACGTTAATGGATCACAGCACCTGCGTAAGCTGTAAATACTGCATTCTTGCTTGTCCTTACGATGCAAGATACGTTGAGCCGGGTACCGGTGAAGTGGGTAAATGTACGTTCTGTTTTGAAACAAGAGTTAGTAAAGGCGAACAACCTGCTTGCGTTACCGTATGTCCTACAGACGCGCTTGCATTTGGTGATCTAAATGATCCAAATAGCGAAGTTAGCAAAATTTTAAACGATAAGGCTCACTACTATCCAAAAGCCGAGCTTAAAACTAGACCAAAACTAGCTATGATAGCAAACCGCAAAGGAGGAAGCCATGAATAATATGTGGGGAAGCGTAGCTCAATATCACGAAATTTACTGGCCGTGGCCGATTGCGGTCTATCTGTTTTTAGCGGGTCTTTCAGCAGGCTCTATGATGGTTGCGCTTTTAGTTAAGTGGAACTATCACAAACAAGAAAACGATACCATTTGGGACGCGATGGTAAAAGCGGGCGCCATAGTAGCCCCCGTAACTATCTGCGTGGGTCTAGCTTTGCTTGTGCTTGATCTTGGTAAGCCGCTTAGTTTTTATTGGATTTTGATTAAGTATAACTTTGGCTCTGTTATGTCAATAGGTGTTGCATTGCTACTTATCTATACGCCGTTTGCGTTTTTGTTTGCGATAATTATCTTTGAAAAAGAGATAGAAAAATACGCAATCTTTTCGCTATTACGCCCGGTATCAAGAGTAATACGCTCATTTGCACCTCTTGCTAAAACCATTGAAACGATACTATTTTTAATGGCGATAGGAGTTGGAATTTACACAGGCTTCTTGCTAAGTGCGGTTTATAAACTTCCGCTTTGGAATACGCCTATACTTCCGATCTTATTCCTAACTTCAGGATTTAGCTCAGGCGTAGCGGCAAATATTTTAGTAGGAATGACATGCTTTAAGCACCTAATCAATAAAGAAAATGTAAAATACTTGCTTGTGCTGGATTTGCGAGCGGTTTTATTTGAGATACCTTTGATAGCGATTCTTTTCCTAGGTCTTCATTTCGAAGGCGGAACAAGTGCTGTAGTGGCTAAGCAAGCTCTTACTACCGGACATTACGCTATGATATTTTGGATAGGAGTTGTAGGCATAGGACTTGTTACTCCGATAATTATCGCAGCTACCGCACTTAAAAATCACGCTTACAGAGTTGGCTACATCGTAGTAAACTCATTGGTTATAATTTGCGGTGTTATCTTGCTTAGATATTATATCGTGTATGCGGGACAAGTCTTTACAGGAGCTTAATAGAAGTGAGAATCCTACTTTTAGAGGATGATTTTAATTATAGAGAGAGCGTCTCGGAGTATCTTCAGGCCTTAGGCTATGAGGTTGACGAGGCGCCCGACGGGCAGGTGGCTTGCGACAAGATCGCTAATAACTTCTACCACCTGCTCATACTTGATATTAAAGTTCCGCATATAAGCGGACACGAAGTTATAAAATACGCAAAAGACATCGGTCTTGAAACTCCCATTATGATAACCACTTCGCTTGTAGATATAAACGATATGGCCGTAGGCTACGAGCTTGGCTGCAATGAATATCTAAAAAAGCCTTTTGAATTAGCCGAACTGAAATTTAGAGTAAATGAGCTTATGCGCAAATATCACGGAACGGACGATAAAAATTTGCTCGCGATAGAGGGCGGATTTGTTTTTGATTTTATTAAAAAGCAGCTTAAATTTGAAGGCGAAGTAATTGATATCAGCGCAAAAGAGATAATGCTTATAGAGTGCTTGCTGTATCACAAAAACAGCTTCGTTTCTCTTGAAACTCTGCGCGCGGAAGTTTGGGGCGATAAGGATGTAGATCCTGCAGATGTTCGTATGCACGTGCGTAAAATTCGTCAAAAAACCAAGGCTGATTTCATAGTTTCATCTCGCGGGCTTGGTTATAAGATTAATGTTAAAAAGCCTTAAAATCCCTATTTTCGCCACTTTGGCGATCATGACTCTTTTTTTGTTTCAAAGCTATGAGATCATAAATTTAAGCATGAAAGACGAATACTCTAAAAATATCTTTGAGCTTATGGAGTATGAGGGCGAAATTCGCCAAAATTTAGAAAGAAACGAAGCTATTCCCTCATCGTTAATATATCGATACGCGATATTTGATCTGAGAGAAAAAAAGATCATTTCAAATTTGGATATCACGCCAAAAAATCTAAAATTCATCACCAAAGAGGAAAACGGCTATCTATTTTACAAAAGCTACCTTAAGATAAAAGATGAAATTTACTATCTTGTAATATCCAAAAAACAAAACAGCGCAAGGATATTTTTCATAGCTACGCTAATGCTCGTGTTTATATTGATAGTTGTTTTTTTCACTCTTTATCTGTCTTTTGTAAGTAGTGTAAAGCCCTATAAAGACGCTAAAAAATATATGAACAGCTTTTTTAATGACGCTATGCACGAACTTAAAACCCCGCTTGGAGTAGTCGGCATAAATTTAGAAATGCTTAATATCGACAACAAGTACACGGCCAGAATGCGCTCAGCCCTAAAGCAGATGCAAATAACCTATGAAGATGTCGAGTATTATATAAAACACAGCTACATACTCTTTCCGCCAGAAATTTTAAATTTCAGCGAATTTTGTCTTGAAAGAGCGCGCTATATGCGAGGCTTTGCCATGTCAAAAAACATTAAAATTTACGACTTTATAGAGCCTGATCTAAAAATTTTTATGAGCAAGATAGAAGCGGGCAGGATAGTGGATAATAACCTTAGTAACGCGGTTAAATATAGCTCTCCGGGAAGCGTTATAAACGTAACTTTAAAGCTTGAAGACGATTGGATTATATTTGAAGTGGAGGACTTTGGCGAAGGGATAAAAGATACGAATAAAATTTGGAAACGCTACGTTAGAGACGAGGGAGTTCAAGGAGGCTTTGGGCTTGGGTTAAATATCGTCCAAAGTATCTGTGTGAAAAATAGCGTCGGCTATAGCGTAACTTCAGAGCTGGGTAAGGGCAGCAAATTTACTTATAAATTCACTCCTTACTCAAAACATCTGCTTGATTAGTTTTTAAACCAGATGTTTAATTTCGATAAATTTCTCTCCTTTTGATTTGAGTTAAAGTATATCACGAAGTAGCCTATACGCTTGTTTTGAGAATCAAGCATAGGCTTTATAGCGAAGTTGTGATTGTCAAATTTGTAAAATTGATTATCTTTAAAATCAATGTCTTTTAGTATTGGCAATACGTTTAAATTCGCATACTCTTTATTTATAAGATGGTAGTTTTGGATTATGCCGCTTTCTTCTTCTGTCTGGTAAGGCGAGCTTGAGGACTTATCAAGCAGCACAAAGAGATCAACTCCTTGATCTAGAAAAAATTCGCTCAGATGTCCAAAATCAAGCAAGACTTCAACGCTTCCTAAAATTTTATTATCTTTAAAAACGGGCGCAACAGATCTTATAAGAGCTCCGGCTCTACCTGTTTCTATGCCTGCTACGACTCCTTTTTTGGCTTCTTTTAGCATAAAGCGAAAGCTCGAAAGATTGTCGTTATACATAGGTATCCAACTTCTTGCAAGGCTCTTTAGCTCCGGCGTATGAAGGTGAAATCTGACGTTTTTAAATATCGGCACTTTTTCAAGCATGTGAGTAAAATCGTGCAAAGTATGCATGCAGTGAGTTCTATTATCTTCTAAAAAGCACTTTTTGATATTTTCGCTTTCTGATAGAAGCACCGCAACCGTCATTGCTGAGAGCTTTTCTTCCTCTATGTTTTTGTTTAAAATTTGCGTTTGAAAATCAAGAAATTTTTTGATATTTTCTATCTCAACCTCTTTTTCATACTCTATCCAGTAAAATATCAAAAAGCACATCAAGGCAAATGCCGCAAATGCGGTTATAAAGGCGAATTTTTTATTCATTTTTTAGCTTTCTTGTTAAAATTTCGCAAAATTCGCTAAAGCTTGGCAAATCCAGCTTGCCTTCGCGTTGTTTTTTGCCCCACATCGGCTCCGGGAAAAAGCTATCGGTTTGAAATCTCGCCATAACGTGCAGATGAACTCTCGGGACGTAGTTTGCAAAGCTTGCGATATTTATCTTTTTGGGTTTATAAAACTCTATCATAGTTTTTTCGGCGATAAGTAGCGCTTCAAATAGCCTGTTTCTAGTCCTTTCATCGCAGTCGCTAAGCTCCACAAAAGGAGTTTTAGTGAAAATTTTAATCCAAGGAATTTCGCTCTCTTCACGCTCTATAAATATAAAATCATCTTGATATATCATGGCTAAGCCTTTGTTTGCTAATTAGGTTTTATTTTATGTTTATTTGGCTAAGAAAAGGGTTAAAATTTGCAGAATTGAATTTTAATCTTTTAAAACCTATACTTATCAAAAAGGAATAATTATGAAGACGGCAATTGTGATTTACGATAAGATTAATTTATTAAGTTTCGCTCAAATTTGGCAGATGTTTTCGACCGATTTAAGAAGTAACGTGAAAATTTGCGCTTTTAAAAGCGAGATAGTAGATGAGCATGGACTTAAAATTTCGCCTGAAATTTACGGTGAAAGCCTTTACGGGTATGATTGCGTGATAGTGCCTGACGGTATGGGCGCGCTTGGACTTAGATACGATGAGATATTTTTAAGCTGGATTAAAAGTGCATCAAGCGCAAAGCTTAAAATAGCCTTTGATTTGGGAACTCTCATCTACGCAGGAGCGGGATTTTTAGAAGGCAAAAAAGCTTGCGTAAGGGCGGGATATAAAAATGCGCTTAAAGAATACTGCGAATTTAGTGAAGAGAAAATCTGTCAAAACGACGAAATTTTGACGATTTGCGAGTGGAGTAAAGAGGCGAAAGAAAAGCTGACTGAAATTTTAGGCATCAACTAAATTTAAAAGCCAAAGCGGATTTTTCTACTTCTGCTTTAGCTTTGATGGTTATTTACTCGACCGTTACGCTTTTAGCCAAATTTCTTGGCATATCCACGTCATTTCCAAGCCTAACCGCGATCTCAAGAGCAAAAATTTGAAGGATTATCATCATCTCAAAAAACTCGCTCATAGGATGAGTCTGCTTGCTTGTTTTGATAAAATCATCACTTAATTCAAACTCCTCAGGACTTATAACTAGTATATAAGCGTCTCTTGCGGCAAGCTCCTCTACGTTGCTTTTGCTCTTTTCATAAAGAGTAGTTTTTGGAAGCAGGGCGATCGTAAATAGCTTTTCATCGGCAAGCGCGATAGGTCCGTGCTTCATATCGCCGGCAGGATAGCCTTCTGCGTGCAGATAGCTTATCTCTTTTAGCTTAAGTGCGCCCTCAAGTGCAAGCGGATAAAAGATATCCCTGCCGATAAAGAAAAATCCGTGTCCGTGCAGGTAATGCTTAGAGAGCCTACGAATTTTTTCTTGTAAATCATCTTTGATATTTAAAATTTGCGGTATGTGAAGCAGGGCTTTTATCTCGTCTTTTAGCATATTTTTATCTATCGTTTGCCTAATTTGCGCAATTTGCAAGCAGAGCAGCCAAAGCGTGATGACTTGCGTTGCAAAGGCTTTTGTGCTGGCAACTCCCTTTTCTATGCCTGCGCGAGTTAATATCGCGGTGTCGGCAAGTCGGACGATAGAGGAGTTATCGACATTGCAGATAGCTATAGTCTTAAGTCCTGCATTTTTGGCTATCTTTAATGCTTCAAGAGTGTCTGCCGTTTCGCCGCTTTGAGAGATGACGATAAATAACGAGCTTTTATTTAAAATCGGCTCTCGGTAACGAAATTCGCTTGCTATTTCGACTTTAGCGCGAATTTTTGCGATGCGCTCATATAGATAGCTTGCAGCAAACGCGGCGTGATAGCTCGTACCGCAAGCACAAAATATGATGTCGCTAATACCTTCTAAAAAGCCCTCTTGAAGCTCTTCGAGTTTTACCTGCTCGTCTTTAATTCGCCCCATTAATGTTTCGGTAACGACGCTGCTTTGCTCGTAAATTTCTTTCTCCATAAAGAATTTATACCCTTCTTTTTGAGCATAAGCCTTATCTTGAGGCAGTTTTACGAAGGATAAATTTAACTTGCTACCATTTTTAAATATATTTATATCATTAAGCCTTGCATAGCCATACATTCCGTCTTCAAGATAGATAGCCTCATCCGAAATGCCTATAAGAGCCGCATCCGATGAGCCGAAAAATACTTCGCCGTCTTTGTTTTTGCTGATTATTAAAGGCACCGCGTTTTTAGCAAAAAATATCTTATTTGGCTCAAGCTTGGTTATTAAAAGTGTCGCATAAGCGCCTTCAAGGCGTGCTATAGTAGCCTTATAAGCTTCAAAAACATCTTTTCTTTCTTTTAAAATTTCTTCAAATAGATGAACTATCACTTCCGTATCGGTCTGGCTTAGGAATTTAACCCCTTTTGCCTCAAGCTCATCTTTTATCTCTTTATAGTTTTCTATGATGCCGTTGTGAATTACGAAAGAGTGCTCGCCGATATGCGGGTGCGCATTTATCTCCGTAGGCTTTCCGTGTGTCGCCCAACGCGTGTGTCCGATAGCTAGACCAAAGCCGCTTGAGCTAAAATTTTCGCACTTTTGGACTAAATTTTCAAGCTTGCCTACGGTCTTAAAATAAGATATGTCATCATTGCTCATTACCGCTATTCCCGCAGAGTCATAGCCTCTATATTCAAGCTCTTTTAAGCCGCCTAAAATTATATTTTTTTTCTCTTGATTGCCTATGTATCCTACGATTCCACACATTTTTACTCACTTATTAGTAGATTTAAAATTTTATTTTCATTATACGGCGTGACGTCTGACTTCTCTATTAAAAATAGATTTCGCGTGCGATTTTTGATGGTTTGAATTCTTGCGCTTGCGATTTTTATACCCAAATTTTCAAAAACCATCATCACGTAAGCCATAAGCCCGCGCTGATCTTTTGCGTTTATGCAAAGTTTAGCGTAATCTTTTGAATGATTAGTATCAAAACTAAGCTCCTCTTTTAGTATTGTCGGCTTTGAAACATTGATTTTGTTATTACTTTCAAGCGAAAGCGTGATTAAATTTCTAACGCTTTCAAGCTCGCTTGTGCGAACATTTTTATTAAATTCAAGCCTTATATAAAATTTATCGTCAAACAGTTCAAAAATTTCCATATGGGCAAGATCTAAATGAGCTAAATTTGAAAGCGCTAAAGCCAAATTAGGATGAGATTTTATGATAATCTTAACGCTAAAATTTTGATGATTTTGCGTAAATACGCTCAGTTCGTTTGAAGACTGCGCCAAATTTGCGATATTTATGATATCTGAAGGCTGATACTTGATAAAGAGCAAATTTGAAGGAATGGAAAATATCTTATCTTTTAAATTTGCGCTAAGTTTTATAAATTCCGGATTTCGCCTTATGCTATGCTCTTTTTTAGCCCTTCTTGTCGCTTCATCAAGCAAATTTTCATCCTCAAAGCTCTCAAGCGAGATGAGATAAAATTCTTTCAAAAGTCTTGCTATATAAGGATTATAAAGCTTCTCGTTGGTTGCGTTTATCACGCAGTAAGTAAGGATATAAAGTAGCTTTAGGGTCTGCTTGTCGTTTAGCTTTGATATGAAGCTAAAAATAGTTCGCTGATTGTAGATGTCTTCACGGTTTGCCGTATCGCTCATAAGAGTATGGTATCTAACCAGCGTTACGCCTATATTTACGGCTTTTGCGCTTAAATTTAGCTTCATTGCGTAGGCTCTAAATATATTTGCTCCCGTTATACTGTGATCGCCCGGCAAGCCCTTGCCCACATCATGTAGAAGAGCAACCAGCTTTAGCATAGTTTTGCCTTCTACGCAAAGCTCGTCGTATAGGGATTTTATAAATTTATCTTTTATGTTTTCAAGGAATTTAAGGCTAGTTACGCAGTGCTCATCGACGCTAAATTTATGATATCCGTCAAATACCGCAAGGTGTCTTGTGTGCTCCATCGGCTTTACGATGGTTAGCAAAATTCCTGCGTCAAGTAGCGCTTTTATTATGCAGTGGCTGTTGTTTTTCTGCAAAAGTTTTTTGAAATTTGCAAGCGTTTTTTCGCTTTCGCCTTTTTTTGCGACTGCGCGTTTTATGTAAAAGATAGCACTTATGTCAAATTTATAGTCCATATCTCCAAGCTCAAGAAGTTCTAAAAGCACCGAATTTAAGCTTGTAGGGCGCTTTTTGAGCGGAGTGTAAACGGTGTTTTCGATTCTATAAAATCCATTTTTAAGTCTTGCCGTTTTTAGCTCGTTAAAGCTTGCTTGGCTAGTGAAATTTGAGCGGTAAAACGAGCTTGTAAGATATCTTGCGTAAATACCAACCGTATGCATACAGCTAAGCAGTTTTTGAGAGATGATGCTAGTTGTTTCTTGCGTTTTTTTGGATTTTGTCTGCATTAAAGCCGTTATCTGGCTTAAATTTTGCGAACTAAAATGATCCGAATTTAATAGTAAATTTTGAGCCGATTTTATGCAAAGTATAAAATCAATCGCCAAATTTAAAGAGCTAAGCTCCTTTTCGTCGATAAATTTAAGCATCTGTGAGCGCAGACTTATCTCATTTTCAAAGCCGTTTAGTGCGCAAGTCAGATAATAAATTTCATCGCTTCCGCCAAAATCCGATTTTAAATTCGGCTCTTGATTAAGGTTTTTTATCTCGTTAAACGCGCCGAAAATTTTCATATAGTGTTTTAAATTCTCTTGCCTGTCATGCTCTCTTGCCACGTGAATTTCAGCCCTTGCGAGCTTATACATATATTTCGAGCCTGCTATGAATCTAATTTTGCTAAGTGCGGCTTTGGCTTTGAAGTCGTTTTTAAAATTTTTTATTATCTCGCCGACTTCTGCCGTTTTGATATTTAAATTTAGTCCGCACTCGCTAAGAGCTTTTAAAACGAGCTTTAAAATTTGCCTTACGTTAAATCCGCTTGAATTTTTATAGACTACTAAAATTTCAAGCACGGAGTTAAGGCTTACTAAATTTTGAGCGTATTTTTCAGTTGCGATTATGCAGATGGGAATTCTGTCAAGATCGGGCAGGAAGTCTTCAAAAATTTCATTTAAAACAGCATTTAAGCAGAGCTTTATAAGCTCATCGCTCTCTTTTGAGATGAAATTTACAAAGCCTTTTCCTTGTAGTTTTTTAAGCTCTTGTTTTAAATTTATCTCGTAATTTTTAAATCTCTCTTTTAGCTCTAAAAAGTCTATTTTTTCCTTCTTTAAAGCCGTTTTTTGCATACGCGCCTTTCTGAAATTTTCATAAATCATACTAAAATTTTGCAAAAACAAAGCTTTTTTTACCTATAATCGCTCTATTATTTCTAAAAAACGGACAGAGTAAAATTGACAAATTTGATTGAAAAACTACAAAGCGGCGATAGACTTTCTCGCAAAGAGTGTTTAAAGCTTTACGAGCTTGATCTCTTTACTTTGGGTAAATTCGCTAATATCAAACGCAAGCAAATGCACGGCAAGAAGATTTTTTTTAACGTTAATCGCCACATAAATCCGACCAATATCTGTGCTGATGTTTGCAAATTTTGCGCTTTTTCTTCGCATAGGAAAAATCCAAATCCTTACACGATGAGTCACGATGAAATTATGGCAGATGTCGCTACCAGCGTAAAAAACGGCGCCAAAGAGATACATATCGTCTCGGCGCACAACCCTCATACAAGCTGGCAGTGGTATCTTGAAATTTTTAGAAAAATTAAGCAAAGCTATCCTGATTTGCACGTCAAAGCGCTAACTGCGGCAGAGATTGATTTCTTATCTCGTCATCACGGCTTAAGCTATGAAGAAGTAGTAGAAAAGATGGTCGAATACGGTGTAGATAGTATGCCCGGAGGCGGAGCCGAGATATTTGACGAAGAAATTCGGGCTAAAATTTGCAAAGGCAAAGTAAGTAGCGAAAACTGGCTTAAAATTCATAAAATTTGGCATGAAAAAGGAAGGCTGAGCAACGCCACAATGCTTTTTGGTCATGTGGAAAACGAAGCTCACAGGATTGATCATATGCTTAGAATTCGCGACTTACAAGATATCACAAAAGGCTTTAACGCCTTTATCCCGCTTGTCTATCAGCGCGATAATAATTTTATAAAAGTTAGCAAATTTATAGGCTCGGTTGAAATTTTAAAAACTATGGCTATATCGCGTCTTGTGCTTGATAATGTGCCTCACATAAAGGCTTATTGGGCTACTTCTACGATAAATTTGGCGATGGTTGCGCAAGAATTTGGCGCAGACGATCTTGACGGCACTATCCAAAAAGAGAGCATTCAAAGCGCAGCAGGCGCAAAAAGCGCAAGAGGAATGGATATGAAAAGCTTTATAGAGCTTATAAAAAGCTCGGGCTTTATTCCGGTGGAGCGCGATAGTCTTTATAATGAGTTAAAAATTTATTGAAAGAGGAGAAAGAATGGATTATTTTAAGCTAAAGGAGCACGGCACTAGCGTCAAGCAAGAGCTAAATGCCGGACTTACGACGTTTTTAACGATGATGTATATCGTACCCGTAAATGCTATCATCATGAGTCAAGCCGGTATGCCTATGGATGCGCTTATAACGGCGACTGCGCTTATAACGTTTTTTGCAACCGCACTTAACGGAATTTGGGCGAACACTCCTGTTGCGATGAGCGTTGGAATGGGATTAAACGCTTATTTTACCTTCGGTCTTGTAATCGGCATGAAGATTCCTTGGCAGACTGCGCTTGGAGTGGTTTTTATCTCGGGTATTATATTTTTAGCGCTCTCTTTTACGAATTTTAGAATTTGGGTTATAAAATCAATCCCTATCGACCTTCGCCGAGCTATAAGTGCGGGTATAGGCGTGTTTATAAGCTTCATTGGACTTCAGCAAATGGGCATAGTCGTAAATAACGACGCCGTGCTCGTAGGGCTTGGAAATTTAAAAGATACAAATGTAATGCTAGGTCTCATAGGACTGCTTTTTGTTATCGCATTTTGGGCTTGGAGAGTAAAAGGTGCTTTTATACTTGCCATACTATCCACCTCCATAATCGCTTGGGTTTTTAAAATCGCCCCTTATCCGAAAGAATTTTTCTCAGAACCTGCATCCATCACGCCTATATTTTTAGAGCTTGATATAGCAAGTGCCTTTTCTCTTGCTCTTTTGCCTGTTATCATTACATTTTTCGTAACCGATCTTTTTGACTCGGTAGGAACGCTTGCCGGGGTAGGAAATAGAGCAGGGATATTTGATGAGCATAGCGATGAAGGCATAAAGAGGCTTGAAAAGACTCTTGAGGCCGATGCCGTAGCTACGGTAGTGGGGTCTTTGGTGGGAACTAGTACTACAACTTCTTTCGTAGAGAGTGCAAGCGGCGTGGAAGAGGGCGGCAGAACAGGTCTTACTGCGGTATTTTGCGGACTTTTGTTTGTGCTTACTATTTTTATGCTTCCTCTTTTTAAAGCCATCCCTTCAAATGCAGTGTATCCCGTGCTTGTAATGGTTGGCGTGCTTATGTTTAGCGAGCTTGCGCATGTGAATTTCAAAGATCCCGCCATAAGCGTTGCCGCGTTTTTGATAGTAGTTATTATGCCGCTTACTTACTCGATTACCAATGGACTTTCTTGCGGATTTTTGGCGTATTTGATAGTTAGGCTTTTAAGAAAAGAGTTTGAGCATATAAATGTCGGCGTAATCGTCCTTGCGCTTATTAGTTTTATAGTATTTTGGGTTCAATAAAAGGAGAGAGTATGATTTATTATCCGTATGAAGAATTTGAAAAAGATGTAAGAGAGCTTGCTAAGGAGATAAGAAGCGAATTTGATCCAGAGGTGATTTTGGCTATAGCTAGAGGAGGGCTTACCTTAGGGCACTCGCTTGCGGTTGCACTTAACAAACGAAACCTCTTTACGCTAAATTCGATTCACTATGAAGAGACTAAAAAGCTTGATACTATCGATATATTTAACGTGCCTGATTTGACTAACTATACTAAAATTTTGCTGGTGGATGATATTATCGACACAGGAGAGAGTATGGTTGAGATTAAGCGTGAGCTTTTAAAAATGTATCCGCATCTTGATATCAAGATAGCGGCTGTATTTTACAAGCAAAAAGCTTTGATATTGCCTGAATTTAAGGTAAAAGAAGCTCACGAATGGGTTGAGTTTTTCTGGGATATTCATATATAAATTTATAAAGCAAACGATGCAAAAGCAATCCGTACTAAGCTCTGAGACGTTTTTGATATTTTTTATATGTTTTATAGACGTGCTTTTTTTGACGTATGGAATTTCAACGCTTAGCATAAGCTACTACGAGGCTGAAATTTTTTATAATACAGATCAAATTTCAGCCCTTCTTGCAAAAATTTCAACCGGAATTTTCGGGCAAAACGACTATGCTTTAAGACTTCCTTTTGTGATCTGCCATCTTATAAGCGTTGCTTTGCTTTATAAGATTTCAAAATCCATTTTAAAACGTAAATTCGATAGAGTGATAAGCGTAGCGATGTTTATATTACTGCCGGGAGTCTTGGCTTCGGCGATCTTGGTAAATGACGCTGGCATCGTTATAATGCTAACCTTGCTTGTTTTGTATTGTTATCAAAATAGGCAAATTTTAGCTTTTTATCTGCTTTTGATTGTTCTTGCTTTTATAAGCGGGTCGTTTTTAGTTTTTTTCTTGTCGCTTTTTATTTTTGGAATTTTTAGAAGAGACGCTAGACTGGCTTGGATTTGCGCGATTTTATTTGGATTTTGTTTTTATTTGCACGGCTTTGAAACAGGAGGTAAGCCAAGGGGGTATTTTTTAGATACAGTTAGCGTATTTGCAGCTGTTTTTTCACCTTTTGTATTTTTTTATTTTGTATATGCTATCTATAGAATTTGGATTAAAGAGCAAAAGAGCTTGCTTTGGTTTGTTGTCGTTACGTCATTTTGTCTTTGTATAGTTTTATCTTCAAGACAGCGCCTTGAACTTGAAAATTTTTTACCGTTTTGCGTGATATCAACTCCTTTGATAGTAAGAGTTTTTTTTAGCTCATATAGGGTTAGATTGCCTGTATTTAGGAGATTTTATAAAATTTTGGCCACATTTACTGCTATTTCTTTGGTTGCCAGCTTTTACTTTGCGCTATTTAATGAAATTTTTTATAAATTCTTAGAAAATCCAAAAAAACACTTTGCCTACAAATATCATATGGCAAAAGAGCTAGCCGAAGAACTTAAAAAAATAGGAGTGGATAAAATTTATACCGATGACGAAAAGCTGGCACTTAGACTTAAATTTTATGGAATTGAAAACGGTAAAGATAAACTTATAAATTTAGATATAAAAGAAAAATATGCTAATATAACCATCGAAAAATTTAATAAGCCGATAGCTAAATTTAACTATATCAAAGAGAGATAAAAATGCTTAAAAAAGCCTTTACTATGATTGAACTTGTGGTTGTTATTGTTGTTATAGGAATTTTAGCTGCGATGGCTATACCAAGACTTGAGCGCGATAATCTTGCCGAAGCTGTCGATCAGATTGTCTCTCATATAAGATACACTCAACACCTTGCCATGCAGGATAATAGATTTAATACAGCAGACGGTAACTGGTTTAGAGGCTATTGGAGGATATTGTTTCATAGCGGAACGGTTACGGGAGAGCCTGCTGGAATGTGGAGATATACTATTTTTAGAGATGCTGGTGCCTATAGCGGTAATCCAAACGCATTAAATCAAATTGCAGTAGACCCATTGGATCCTCAAAAAAGATTAACTTCAGGTTTTGGTAATCAAGGTTATCCTGCCGCATCTATTAAGCAAAATTTAAATTTAACTAGAACATTTGATATAGTAAATATTGTATTTAATGGATGTGGAGCCAATAGAACACAGACCATATCTTTTGATAATTTTGGACGTCCAAATGGTGCCATGCAAGGAGCTGCGAGACAGCACGATAGATTATTTAATACAAATTGTGTTATATCATTAACTACTCGAAGCGGACGTACCGGTATTATAACTATTGAAAGAGAAACAGGCTTTACTAGAGCTACCGTGCCTACTTTGTAGTATTTCAAAAAACTCAAATAAATTTTATAAGAATAAGAAAAAGTTTTCATC
>NZ_LIWQ01000013.1:0-64971 GCF_012978795.1 Campylobacter sp. RM16188
GGCATACGGTATGTAAATTTTACCCTCTACCTTACCGCTAACGCCTGCTAGCTCGTTTGGTTTAGCCACGTCGTTTCTACGAAGAGTATATTTAACCTCTTCTTTTTTGCCTTTTATCGTTATATTGATATCTTCGTGAGCTACCTCGATCTCTAATTTTCCGTCAAACGGCGCTTTTATCTTTGGCTCAACCAAAAGCACGGCAGCATTTCTACGATTTGCAACTATATCTTTGCCGTTATTTTCATAAACGTTTAAATTATAGTATCTTATGAAGCCCTCTTTTTGAGCTACAACTTGACGATCTTGTTGCTCCGTAGATGCTGTTCCACCGATATGGAAAGTTCTAAGAGTAAGCTGTGTTCCGGGCTCACCGATTGATTGAGCCGAGATGATACCTACGGCCTCACCCGGTTTTACCAGCTTGCCTTCACCCAAATTTATACCGTAACATTTAGAGCATACGCCCTTTGCAGCCTTGCAAGTGATCGGTGTTCTAATGCTTACCGATTTAATACCGGCTTCAATGATAGCTTTTGCTTTTTCTTCATCTACCAAAGTGCCTTCCGCAAATAAAATTTCATTTGTTATCGGATCTATAACGTCATCTGCAAGAACACGTCCTAGAACTCTTTCTTCAAGGCTTTCTATAAGCTCTCCGTTTTCGGTTATCTCGGTGATCTCAACACCCTCGTGCGTACCGCAATCTTCAATAGTAACCTTAACGTTTTGCGCTACGTCAATGAGCTTTCTGGTAAGGTATCCGGCGTTTGCCGTTTTAAGCGCGGTATCGGCAAGTCCTTTTCTGGCACCGTGAGTTGAGATGAAGTATTCAAGCACGTTTAGTCCCTCGCGGAAATTTGAGGTAATAGGCGTCTCGATAATCGAGCCGTCAGGCTTAGCCATAAGACCACGCATACCTGCAAGCTGACGAATTTGCGCAGCAGAACCTCTAGCACCTGAGTCCGCCATCATATAAATCGAGTTAAATCCACCCTTATCGTTTTGGATGAGCTTCATCATCTCGCCTGCGACTACGTTATTTGTATCGGTCCAGATATCAACTATTTTGTTGTATCTTTCTGAATCTGTTAAAAGTCCTGCGCCGTATTGGTTTTGAATTTCACGAACTTTTTTCTTGGCGCTATCTATGTGCTTTTGCTTTCCTTCAGGAACGATGATATCTGCTATAGATATAGAAATTCCCGCCTTTGTAGCGTAGCGGAAGCCTAAATTTTTAAGCTTATCCAAAAATCCTGCCGTTATCTCAAGTCCACCTACTTTATAAACATAATCAACCAAATTCGCTATATCTTTTTTCTTAAGAACCCTATTCCACATATTTTCAGGAACAAAATCAGGCAGTATCGAGCGGATAATCAAACGTCCGGCAGTCGTAAAGAGCGTCTTGCCCTCAATCATAGTCTTAATCTTTGAGTGAACCTCAAGGCAGTGCGCTTCCTCGGCTATCATAACCTCATCAACGCTTGCAAAAATTTTATTTGCTCCCTTAGTATCGCTCTTTTCTAAGCTTAGATAGTAAATTCCTAAAACCATATCCTGACTTGGAACGGTTATAGCCTTACCGCTTGCAGGAAGCAAGATATTCATCGAACTAAGCATCAAAATTTTACACTCTGCGATAGCCTCTTGTGAAAGCGGCACGTGAACAGCCATTTGATCACCGTCAAAGTCAGCGTTAAACGCAGCACACACAAGCGGATGAAGCTGTATCGCCTTGCCTTCAACTAGCACAGGGTGAAACGCTTGTATAGAGAGCTTATGCAGCGTAGGAGCACGGTTTAGCATGACAGGATGATCTTTTACCACCTCTTCTAAGCACTCCCAAACTTCGTTCGTCTTATCCTCTATCATCTTTTTAGCTTGTTTAACGGTCGTTGCATAGCCCTTTTCTTCAAGGCGTGCTAAAAGGTGTGGCTTAAACAGCTCAAGAGCCATTCTTTTTGGAAGTCCACACTGATCCATCCTAAGTTTTGGACCTACAACGATAACCGAGCGACCCGAGAAGTCAACACGCTTACCAAGCAAATTTTGTCTAAAGCGACCTTGTTTTCCTTTGATGATTTCAGAAAGCGACTTAAGCGGACGTTTGTTTGCGCCTTTAACGGCATTTGCCCTTCTTCCGTTATCAAAAAGAGCGTCAACCGCCTCTTGAAGCATTCTTTTTTCGTTTCTGATAATAATTTCAGGCGCGTCAAGCTCCATAAGTCTTTTTAGACGCGCATTTCTATTGATAACACGGCGGTAAAGGTCATTCACGTCAGAAACGGCAAATTTGCCTCCGTCAAGGCTAACAAGTGGTCGTAAATCAGGCGGAAGCACAGGCAAATTCGTAATCATCATCCACTCAGGACGGTTGCCTGAATTTAAAAACGCCTCAACAACTTTAAGTCTTTTTACAATAGTTTTTTTCTTGGCTTCCGAATTTGTAGAGCTTACTTCATCTTTAAGCGTATTTAAAAGCTCAACAAGATCTAAATTTTCAAGCAGATCGCGGATAACTTCGCCGCCCATTCTAGCCTTAAATCCGCTATCTTCAAATCGCTGAATTAAAGATTGATACTGCTCTTCGTTTAAAACATCATAAATTTCTACTTTTTTACTGTTTTCATTATCATAAAACGCTTCGCCCGCCACTTCAACTATATAAGCCTCATAGTAAAGCACGCGCTCTAAGTCTTTCATCTTAATGCCAAGAAGCGTTCCTATACGGCTTGGAAGTGAATTTACGTACCAGATGTGAGCCACGGGAGTCACAAGCTCGATATGACCCATGCGCGAACGACGAACTTTTGAGCTAGTTACTTCAACACCGCACTTCTCGCATTTAACGCCCTTATAGCGCATTTTTTTATACTTACCGCAAAGACACTCATAATCACGAATCGGGCCGAAAATTTTAGCGCAAAACAGACCGTCACGCTCAGGCTTTAGAGTTCTATAATTTATAGTTTCAGGCTTTTTAACCTCTCCGTAACTCCATGATTTTATCTTATCCGGGCTAGCCAAGCGAAGTTGGAAAGCTTCAAAATCACGCGGGCGTTGCTCTTCTTTTATTTCAATCGGTTTTAGTTCACTCATCGTTATCTTCCTCGTCATATACTTCAACATCAAGCGCTAGAGATTTAAGCTCGTTTGTTAATACGAAAAACGTTTCAGGAATTCCAGTTTCAGGGACGTTTTCGCCTCTTGTTAGAGCCTTATACGCCATTAAACGACCTTCAACATCGTCTGATTTTACGGTTAGCATCTCTCTTAAAGTATGAGCCGCACCGTAAGCCTCAAGCGCCCAAACTTCCATCTCACCAAATCTTTGACCGCCAAATAGCGCCTTACCGCCGACAGGTTGCTGTGTAACAAGGCTGTATGGTCCAGTACTTCTTGCATGAACTTTTTCGTCGACAAGGTGGTGAAGCTTAAGCATATACATGCAGCCGACATTTACTCTCTCTTTTATTTTTGAACCGGTGCGTCCGTCATAAAGCTCGGTTTTACCGTCCATATCGACTTTTGCCATCTCAAACAGCTTGGCAAATTCTTCAACTCTAACGCCTTCAAATATAGGAGTGGCAAATTTAACGCCACTTGCCCAATCTCTTGCGTATTCGATAAGTTGCTCATCATCTATTTTGGCAAGCGTTTTTTTAGCATCCATAAATTTAGAAACCGAAGCGATCTCTATCATCTTAGCGCGAAGCTCTTTAACCCACTCGCCTTTTTTCTCTTCGAAAATTTGATTTATCTGCTCACCTAAACGATATCCGACAAGACCAAGGTGACTTTCTAAAATTTGACCGATATTCATACGGCTTGGAACGCCCAGCGGATTTAATACTATATCCACAGGCTGTCCGCTAGGAAGGTATGGCATATCAACTTCAGGAACGATGTTTGAAACGATACCTTTGTTACCGTGACGTCCCGCCATCTTATCACCCACTTTTAGTTTGCGCTTGGTCGCCACATATACTTTTACTAGCTTTACAACGCCGCTTGGCAATATATCGTCTTTTTCTAAAATTTCGATTTTGTTATCGTGCTCTTCTTTTAGCTTTTTCTTCTCGTTTTGGAAATAGACTTTTAGCTCGTCATATTTCTTTTGAATATCTTTTGAGAAGCCTTTAACTATAGTGTTTAGAGTAAAACGGTTGATATTTTCAAGCTCAGCTTTATCTATCTTTTCGCCTTTTTTATACTCTTTTTTGCCTATGGCTTGAGCCGATGCAAGAGTGTTTTTAGAAAGAAGAGAAGTAACCTTTAGCATCTCTTCTCTATCCATCATAAGAAGTCTATCGTGATGCTCTTTTTCTAAAGCCGCTTTTTCCTCTTCGTAAGTTTTATTAGTTCTGCTATCTTTTTCATGACCTTTTTTGGTAAAAATTTTAACATCTACCACAACGCCTTCCATAGAAGCCGTTGCATATAGTGATTTATTTACTACATGACCAGCTTTTTCACCAAATATCGCTCTTAAAAGTCTCTCTTCAGGAGTTGGTTTAACCTCGCCCTTTGGAGATACTTTTCCTACCAGTATCATGCCGGGTTTTACGTGCGTTCCTATCTTGATGATTCCGCTTTCGTCAAGGTGCATAAGATCTTCTTCTTTTATATTAGGGATATCTTTTGTAATCTCCTCTACACCGTCTTTTAACTCTCGAGCTTCTATCTCTTTTTCATAGATATGCACGCTTGTAAAAGCATCTTCACGTATCATTTTTTCGCTAATTACGATCGCATCTTCATAGTTGTATCCATTCCAAGGCATGAATGCGATAAGTGCGTTTTTACCTATGGCAAGCTCGCCACGCTCCATACTAGAGCCATCGGCTATAACTTGTCCAGCTTCAACCACATCGCCTTTTTTAACTATAGGATGTTGAGAAAATGTAGTATTTTGGTTAGTTCTTAAATTTTTCTCCATAGAGTAGTGATCTATATAAGGACCTACCTCATCTTCACCCAAAATGAAAATATTTTTATTATCGACTTTTTCAACAACGCCAGAGCGTTTTGCCTTGATAGCCTCCCAAGCATCGCGAGCTACGATTCTCTCCATTCCGGTTCCTACGATAGGAGCGGATGAGCGAAGAAGCGGTACTGCTTGACGTTGCATGTTTGAGCCCATGAGAGCACGGTTAGCATCATCATGCTCTAAAAACGGGATAAGCGAAGCAGCAACACCCGCTATCATACCCGAACAAAGGTCGATTAGCTTAACGTCTTCGCGCTTGGCAAGTATCATCTCGCCATCTTGTCTAGCCTCGATCAGGTCTTCAACTATATATCCGTTATCATCTATCAAAGTTGAAGCTGGAGCTATAACACTATTTTCTTCTTGAGTAGCCGTCAGATAAACGATCTCATCGGTTACCTTGCCGTCAACTACTTTTTTATAAGGCGCTTCAACAAAGCCTAGGTTATTTACTTTAGCATAAGTTGAAAGTGTATTTATAAGACCGATGTTTTGACCTTCCGGAGTCTCAACCGGACAAATTCTGCCGTAGTGAGTAGGATGAACGTCGCGCACTTCAAATCCTGCACGCTCTTTTACAAGTCCGCCCTCACCAAGTGCTGATAAGCGGCGCTTATGCGTAACTTCGCTTAATGGGTTTGTCTGGTCCATGAACTGGCTTAACTGCCCACCCGTAAAAAATTCTGTTATAGTCGTAGTAATCATCTTTGGATTTACAAGATCATAAGGCATTATCTCTTCGATATTGCTACTTAAACTCGTAAATTTATCACGGATTGCCTTTTGCATTTTCACAAAGCCAAGGTGAAGCTCGTTGGCTAAAAGCTCGCCGATAGAGCGGATACGTCTGTTTCCAAGGTGATCTCTATCGTCTATGTGTCCTTGTCCGTTTTTAACCTTGATAAGATATTTTGCCGTTTTGATAATATCTTCATTTGTTAAAACGGTTACATATTCAGGAACGTCAAGACCTAGCTTGTGATTCATCTTCATACGACCGACTTGCGTTAGATCATATCTTTCAGGGTTGAAGAACAGGTCATTTACAAATGTTTTTGCTGCATCTTTTACGACAGGCTCGCCAGGTCGCATAACTTTGTAAATTCTAATCGCTGCAAGGTCGTTTTCATCTTCAACATTTTCAGTTTGTTTAAGAAGCTTTAGAGTCTCGCTATCTGCAATAAATGAGTTTATAATCGCATCATCAACGCCGGCTGCTAGATCGTTTGCTATCTCTATAGTGTCTTGCTCGGCTAAAATTTTGACTAGTTTATTTTCATCAAGCTGTGCAAGAGTATCATAAAGCACCTCTCCGCTCTCTTTATCGATAACAGGAGAAGCTAAAAATCTATTAACCAAAATTTCGGTCGGATACTCGACCCACTTTACGCCCTCGCTTATTATCTTGTCTGCTTTTTTCTTAGTTAATCTTTTGCCTGCTTCATGAAGCACATTTCCGTCTTCATCTTTTATATCGTATTCGATTCTGCCGACATAGTCTTCAGGATTAAACGGAGTTAAAAATTTATTATTTTTAATCGATAGGGTTTGAATAGGGTAAAATAGCTTTATAATATCTTGTTTTTTATATCCAAGCGCTCTAAATAGTATAGTTACAGGAACTTTTCTGCGTTTATTGATACGAACGTATAAAACGTCTTTTGTGTCGTATTCAAAATATAGCCAAGAGCCGCGGTCGGGAATAATCTGGGCTGTGTAAATTAGCTTATTTACGACAGTCGGGCTTTCTTCTTCTTTAAATATAACACCAGGGCTTCTATGAAGTTGGTTTACGACAACTCTTTCAACACCGTTTATAATAAATGAAATTCTATCTGTCATAAGAGGAATTTCGCGTATAAAAATTTCTTGCTCTTTTATATCTTTTACACCGATCTTTTCACCGGTTTTCTCATCTTTTTCATGAACTATAAGGCGAATTTTCATCTTCAAATTTACAGAGTATGTAAGACCTCTTTCCATACACTCTCTGATGGTGTATTTTGGTTTACCGATCTCTGAGCTTACATATTCAAGCGAAAGTCTATTTTGCGGATCATGTATAGGAAATATTGATTTAAAAACTTTTTCGATACCGCTTTCGCCTTGATTCTCGCTCAAATTTAAAAAATGATCAAAGCTCTTTTTTTGTAATTGTAGTAGGTTAGGAACATCTATCTCTTTAGCGACATTTGAAAAATCAACTCTAAGACGATTTCCTGAGTATAAGCTGTTTAACATGCATCTACCTCGTGGTATAAGTTTGAAAGAAAAGTATTGAGCCACAAATTTGTGGCATCTAAAATTTAATTAAGGAAGCCCGAGAGCTTCCTTCCAAAAATAACAAAATAATAAATATTATTTAAGCTCGACTTTAGCGCCTGCTTCTTCAAGTTGTTTTTTAGCTTCTTCAGCTTCAGCTTTGCTGATTCCCTCTTTAAGAACTGAAGGGGTTTGCTCAACTGCATCTTTAGCCTCTTTAAGACCAAGACCGGTAAGAGCTCTAACAACTTTAATAACGTTGATTTTCTTATCTCCGCCGTCAAGTAAAACAACGTTAAATTCAGTTTTCTCTTCAACTTCTGCCGCTGCTGCGCCGCCTGCTGCGCCTGCTACCATAACCGGAGCTGCGCTTACGCCAAATTTCTCTTCAAATTCTTTTACTAATTCGCTTAGCTCTAATACTGAAAGATTAGAGATAAATTCTAGTACATCTTCTTTAGTAATTGCCATTTTTAAATTCTCCTAATTTTTATGCTGATTGTTCTTTTTTCTCTTTAAGCGCATTTAATCCAATTGTGAAATTTTGGATAGGCGCATTCCAAACTTGCAATAACATTGCAATAAGCTCATCACGACTTGGCATTTTAGATAGTGCTTTAACTTTTTCAACACTAGCAACTTCGCCATCAATGTGTGCTGTTTTAATCTTAAACAACTCACTGTTAGTCTCTTCAAATTTAGCCGCAACTTTAGTAGCCGAAAGCTGGTCGCCCCAAATGAATATATTGGTATCTTTAAGAGCCATACCGTCTTTATCCGCATTCTTAAGTGCGATATTTGCAAGAGTATTTTTTACTACTTGAACTTTTACGTTTTGCTCTCTTGCGGCATTTCTTAGCACTTCAAGTTTTTTAACGTTAAGTCCACGGTAATCGCATACTATAATCGCTTCATTATCTTTAAATTCGGCTTCAAGCTTAGCTATTATTTCAGATTTTTCGTTTCTTGTCATTCATTCTCCTTTCCGACCGGTGATTTCAAGCAGAGCGGGTCGTCCAATTAAGTCTATTGACCTCGGCTATCTCCAATCTAAGATATAAATTTATAAAATTTAATTAACGTAAATCTATAAGTTCTTGAGTCTCAAGTGAAATAGACGGACTCATAGTTAATGACAACGCTGCATTTTTGATATATCTTCCTTTTGCAGCTGCCGGTTTATGCTTGTTTATGGCTTTAATAAAAGTTGAAATGTTATCATTAAGTTGTTCTTTTGAAAAACTTACTTTACCAAGTCCGGCATGGATATTTCCTTGTTTATCTACACGGAAATTTACCTGACCGCTTTTTGCATTATTAACAGCTTGAGCAACATCCATTGTAACGGTTCCTGTTTTAGGATTTGGCATAAGACCTTTTGGCCCAAGTATACGACCAACTTTACCTACAAGACCCATTAAATTTGGAGTAGCTATAAGCACATCAAAATTCATTACGCCTTTTTGGATATCTTCAATCAAATCATCGCTTCCAACGATATCCGCGCCCGCCACTTTAGCTTCATCAGCCTTAACGTCTTTTGCGATAACAGCTACACGAACGGTTTTACCTGTTCCAGCAGGAAGAACAACCGAACCTCTTACCATCTGATCGGCATGTCTTGGATCAACGTTAAGTTTAAGTGCTATTTCAACTGTTTCATCAAATTTTGCAGAAGCAAGAGTTTTAACAGTATTGATTGCTTCATCTAGTGCATAAATTTTGTTTGCATCTACTTTTTTAAGTAGTTCGCTAAATCTTTTTGTAGTTTTTTTTGACATTAATTTCTCCGCATTTTAAAGTGCTTCCGCCTTAAAGTTTAAATCCTTGGCGGTTTAAGGATTTTAATCAATGATATCTATGCCCATTGAGCGAGCGGAACCTGCGATAATTTTAGCAGCTTGCTCTTTATCGTTAGTGTTTAAATCAACGATTTTTCTATCTACGATTTCAAGTATTTGAGCTTTAGTAAGCTTTCCTACTTTATTTTTTAGCGGATTATCCGCACCTTTTGATATGCCGGCTGCTTTTTTAATCAAATCTGTAGCAGGCGGTTGCTTTGTGATAAAAGTAAAGCTTCTATCCGCATAAACAGTGATAACTACAGGGATATTGTATCCTGCCATATCTTTTGTTCTTTCGTTAAATGCTTTACAAAACTCCATAATATTTACACCTTGCTGACCTAAAGCAGGACCTACCGGTGGGCTTGGGTTTGCTTTAGCTGCTGCAATTTGTAATTTAATTTCGCCTATAACTTTCTTAGCCATAAACTTCTCCTTATACTATCTTCTCAACTTGTGAATATAAAATTTCAACTGGTGTACTTCTGCCAAAAATAGAGACATTAAGTCTTAACTTACCATGTATCATATCATACTCTTCGACTATACCCGTAAAATTCGCAAAAGGTCCATCTATAATGCGAACACTCTCACCGTTATCAAATGAAATTTTAGGTTTAGGTGCTCCGCGTTTTTGAACTTTTTCTAATATTAAATTTATATCTTTATCGCTTAAAGGAGTAGGTTTTTTTGATTCACCTATAAATCTCCCGACTTTTGGCAATGATTGAATTTTATGCCAAAGCGCAGTGTCCAAATCAAGATGTGCAAAAGCATAGCCCGGATAAAGGCTTCTTTCGTTTATTTTTTTCTTGCCGTTTTTAATCTCAATCACATCTTCGGTAGGAACAACAACTTCTTTAAGCTGATCTTCTATATTATGATCTCTTACTAAATTTTCAATAGCTCTCTTAACACTCATCTCACTACCGGCGTAAGTTTGAATCGCATACCATTTATGTGCCATAACCTACAACCTTTTAAATTAATTTTGAAAGAGAATAAGACATCACCACATCAACAAGTGCTAGAAACAGTGAAACTACCGCCACAACCGCAAAAACAGTTATAAACGCATTTCTTACTTGCTCTTTCGTAGGGAATATAACCTTTTTTATTTCTGCACTAGAGAGTTTTAAATAGTTTGTTAATTTTTCCATTTTCAACCTTATGATGGCAGGGCAAGAGGGATTCGAACCCCCAACCATTGGATTTGGAATCCAGCGCTCTACCGTTGGAGCTATTGCCCTAAGTGAGCATATTAGCTCTTCAGTTTAACTTCTTTATGAACTGTGTGTTTTTTTAATCTTGGACAATATTTTTTAATTTCCAACTTTTCAGTAGTTGTCTTGCTGTTTTTTGTCGTAGTATAATTAATATCACCAGACTCTGAACACTTAAGACCAATCTTTACTCTACTATTATTTTTTGCCATAAATTTCCTTTAAAAAGCGGAGAAAAATCTCCGCTAAAAATCAAAATATTAAATTAAGCTAATATTTTAGAAACAACACCTGAACCAACTGTTCTACCACCCTCGCGGATCGCAAAACGTGTTCCCTCTTCAAGAGCAACAGGCGCTATAAGCTCAACTGTAATTTTTAAGTTGTCGCCAGGCATAACCATCTCTGTTCCCTCAGGAAGCGTGATAGAACCTGTAACGTCAGTTGTTCTTACATAAAATTGTGGTCTATAGTTGTTAAAGAATGGAGTGTGGCGTCCGCCTTCCTCTTTTGTAAGGATATAAACTTCACCCTCAAATTTTGTGTGTGGAGTAATTGATTTTGGCTTACATAGAACCATGCCACGCTCAACGTCCTCTTTCTTAGTGCCTCTTAGAAGTACGCCAACGTTGTCGCCTGCTTCGCCTTGCTCCATCTCTTTTCTAAACATCTCAACGCCGGTAACTGTTGTTGTCTGTGTATCTCTAATACCAACGATTTCGATTGTATCGCCAACTTTTACAAGACCTTTTTCAATTCTACCTGTAACAACCGTACCACGACCAGAAATTGAGAATACGTCTTCGATTGGCATCAAGAAATCTTTATCTGTAGCGCGAACCGGAGTTGGGATATAGCTATCAACAGCAGCCATAAGCTCCATAACTTTTGCCGACCACTCGCCGTCCTTGCCTTCTTTGGCTTCATTTAGAGCTTGAAGAGCAGAACCAGCTACGATTGGAGTGTCGTCTCCCGGGAAGTCATACTCACTAAGAAGTTCGCGAATTTCCATCTCTACTAGCTCAAGAAGTTCAGCATCGTCAACCATATCAGCTTTGTTCATGAAAACAACGATATATGGAACACCAACTTGGCGAGATAGAAGGATGTGCTCTCTAGTTTGTGGCATTGGACCGTCTGCTGCAGAAACAACTAGGATAGCGCCGTCCATTTGAGCAGCACCTGTAATCATGTTTTTAACGTAGTCGGCGTGACCTGGGCAGTCAACGTGAGCATAGTGGCGATTGTCTGTCTCATACTCAATGTGTGAAGTTGCAATCGTAATACCGCGCTCTTTTTCTTCTGGAGCATTATCAATATTGTCATAATCTTTAAGCTCAGCAAGACCTTTTCTTGAAAGAACAGCAGAGATAGCAGCTGTTAGAGTTGTTTTACCATGGTCAACGTGACCGATAGTACCTATATTTACGTGTGGCTTGTTACGTGAAAATTTTTCTTTTGCCATATCTTCCTCCGTAATGATATTTGTTACTTTAAAATTAAAAATTCATGCTTGTTTTATATTCTATCTATATTTTTAGTAAAATACGTGGAGCTCATAGCGGGACTTGAACCCGCGACCTCTTCCTTACCAAGGAAGTGCTCTACCTCTGAGCCATATGAGCGTTACAAACGCTTGGCAATATAGAATTTTCATAAAACAAACATAAACAACTATATGGAATAAATTTGGCAGACTGTATAAATGTATAAAAATTTTACAGCTCCCAGTTTCACTCCAAATTCTTACCCAAATCTTGGAGCGGGAAACGGGACTCGAACCCGCGACCCTCAGCTTGGAAGGCTGATGCTCTAGCCAACTGAGCTACTCCCGCGTATAGCATGGTGGTGAGACGTGGATTCGAACCACGGAAGACATAGTCAGCAGATTTACAGTCTGCCCTCGTTGGCCACTTGAGTATCTCACCCTATTTAACATTAATAATTTTATTTGGTATTTCTGGTCAAACACTGTTACAAAATGGAGCTGGTGAACGGATTTGAACCGCCGACCTACTGCTTACAAGGCAGTTGCTCTACCAACTGAGCTACACCAGCACTTAATTTGTGAAAGCTGAATTATATCTCAAAAAATTTTTAAAGTCAAGGATGTTGGAGCCAAATTTCACTTTATCAAGTTATTTTAACTACTTTTTCTCATAAGAACAACCAAATTTATCCTATCTTTTACGCCTGTCTTTTCAAAAATCGCAGAAATATGCGCTTTGACGGTTCGTAAGCTTATATTTGCTACTTCGGCTATCTCTTGATTACTAAGTCCTTGATAGATAAAATTCGCCACCTCTTTTTCTTTTGGCGTTAGTCTCTCAAGAGTCACTAAAGATTTTTCGTTTGAGCTATCTTTAGTCATCATCATTATCATGCTTTGGATAAATTCAGGATACAGCCAGACATTTCCCGCCTCAATACTTTTAACGGCATCGTTTAGATGAATTTCTAGCATGTGGGCGTTACCGTATCCTTTGATTCCATGCGCTAGAAATTCCTTACCTTCGCTAAAATTTGGCTCTTTTGACAGCAAAAATACTTTCAGCTCAGGATAAATTTGTAAAATTTCAAGGATAAGATCTTTTGCGCCTGCAAAAAATTCCACACAAAGCACGGCACATTCGCTTGTGTCTATATTTATTAAAAGATCAGACTCTGAAGCAAAGGCTATCACTTCACGCTCTTGCAGCTTACTTTGCCACTCTTTTACAAGAGAGTCGCTAGATGCGTATAGTCCGACTTTCACTGTAACTCTTTTAAATTTTTATATCAAATTTATACAAAAGTTTATCATTAACTATAATATAAATTTCTTTTGCTTTTTTTGGAGCCAAAGACATTTTCGTATAGGCAAACGTCTTTAAAAACTCGCTTACAACCCTAGCTTGCATATGTGTAGATATTGAAATTTCGATAGTATCGTTTGTGATTTTATACTTATACACGCTTTTATTATCAAGAATTTGCAGATCAAGATATACGCTTTCACTGCTTTCATCATATCCGTTTATAAAAATTTTAACGCTTCTTACGATATCGTCTAAAATTTTTATATCCTCTTCAAATTTATACACACAAGAGTCTCTTTTGCATTCATCAAAAAGCTCTTCTATAATCTCAAATTTAAAATTTTCATCTGTATTTACATGACTCTTTAGGCTTACTTCATTTAAAACTTGATCAAATTTCTTAACACAATCACTGAATATAAGCTCTTTGATAGATGAGTTAATCACATCTACACCGTCTCTTTCATGTATCATATCAGTAACTATAAGAGTATCTACAAGCAGATGCGATCTGGCAATGATATATTCCTCAAATTTTCCGCTATAAACGGCTTTATTTATATTATCTTTTACTATTTTGTGAGAATTATCACTCTCTTCTATCGCAAATGCTCTTGTTTGCACTATCGCTCCCTTAGAGCGTTTTGTTTAGCTTTTAAAATCGGTTTTAAAAGATAATCAAGAACTGTTTTTTTACCCGTAATAATATCGGCACTGGCTATCATACCAACTTTTATACGAAGCGGCTTATCTTCGCTGCCTAAGAAATTCTTTTCGGTTTGAATTCTAACTAGATAGTAGCTTTCGCCACTTTTTTCATTTGTTTCGGTGTCGGCTGAAATTTGCACAACTTCACCGTTAAGCCCGCCGTAAATAGAAAAATCATAAGCCGTAAGTTTTACTACCGCTTTAAGGCCCGGGCGCAAAAACGCCACATCTGCCGGCTTAACTTTAACTTCGGCTATAAGAGTATCTTCTATAGGAACAATCTCTGCTATATCCATTCCGGGTTTTATAACGCCCGAAACGGTATTTACCATAAGCTTACTCACGATACCGTCAACCGGCGAGCGCACAAGAGTCCTATCGACTCTATCGCTTAAATTGATCTGGCTTTCATTTAGTCTTGAAATTTCGGCAGATACTTCATTCAGCTCTTTTTTGACATTGTTTTTAAAAGCAAGCCTCGTTTCGGTTATCTTGTTTTCAACCTCTTTTATAGTGGATTCTATCCTAGGTACCGAAAGAGTAGCTGCATTTAAATCACCCTTTAAATCATTAACTCTTCGTTGTAGCTGCAAGTATTCAACTTCACTTACAAGCCCTTTTCTAAAAAGCGGTTCGGTGATATTTTTCTCTTTAAGCATTAGATTGTAGCTATTTTGCGTTTGAGATATCTTATTTTTAAGCTCGACAAGTTCATTTCTGCGCTGTTTTATCTGCTCTTCAAATATACTTACCTGCTCTCTTAGTCTTGCCTTATTTGTCTCAAAAAGACTCTTTTCAAACAGAACAAATTGAGCCATATCCTTATCTCTAGTCTCGTTGTAGTCAAATTCTTTGTCATTTGCTTCGGCAAAAAGGCGCATGTACTTAGCCTGAAGCTCATCCATGCGAAGTTTTGACTCGCCATAGCTACTCGAGAAAGTCTTGTTATCTATCTTCAGTATCACTTGACCTTTTTTAACCTCATCTCCTGTTTGGATTAAAATTTCTTCGATTATACCGCCCTCAAGGTTTTGAACGATCTGGTTTTTACCAGAAGGGATGATCTTGCCTGCACCTCTGGTTATCTCATCTACTTCCGCCCAAGATGCCCAGATGATGAGCCAAGCGATAGTGATAAAAACTGCATATAAAATTCCCCTAGAAGCCGATGGCGCCTTAGCAAGCACGGCTTCAGACAAGCTTGACATAAAGCGAAGATCGTGAGCGTCATAATTTTTTGACTGAACCGTTTTTTTGATACTATCAACGGAGTCGTTTAAATTTAAACCTATATGCTTTTGTTTTTGTATATCGTTTTTTAAATTATTATCCATCTTCTTGCCGCCTATTTACCGCTTAATTTAGCCAAAACTTCATCTTTTGGACCGTCAAGCAAAATTTTGCCCCCATCAACGACTATAAGCCTATCAACCAAATCAAGCAATGAGGTCTTATGAGTTATCAACATCACGGTTTTTTCTTTAGTATTGTATTTCAAATTGTTTTTAAGTTTATTTTCAACGCTACTATCAAGAGAATTCGTAGGCTCGTCAAGCAGGATAATAGGACTATCAAGCAAAAACGCCCTCGCAACGGCAATAGCCTGACGCTGACCGCCGCTTATACCCTCACCTCTTTCAAATACAGGCATATCAAAGCCGAGCGGATGCGCATCGACATACTCATCTACTCCGCTTACTTTGGCGGCTTTTATTATCTGCATATCATCGACATGAGGCGCTTTATAAACGATATTTGCCCTAACCGTTCCTTTAAATAACATAACATCTTGCGGCACGTAGCCGATATTGCGGCGAAGGTCGGCAGGATCTATCTGATTTATATCTATGCCGTCTATCAAGACAGAGCCCTCAGTCGGAGAGTAAAGTCCCAAAATCAGCTTTTCTATAGTTGTTTTTCCTGAGCCGTTTCTACCTATAAGACCTACTTTTTCGCCTGCATTTATAGTAAAATTTACCCTATCAAGAGAGGCTTTTGTACTTTCAGGATATGTAAAACTTACGTTTTTAAACTCAATCTTTCCTGCAAAATTTGTTCTTCTTACAAATTTCTTTCCGTCAGGTCTCTCAACAGGCATTTCCATTATCTTTTGCAAGCTCTCATAAGCAGTCTTTGTCTGCTCGAAATTTGCTAAAAGCGAAGCAACTTGTCCCATAGGAGCAATCGCTCGCGAAGAGAGCATAACAGATGCTATAAGCCCACCCATTGTCAAATTCATATCCTGTATCATATATACGCCGCATACCACTACGGCTATAGTATTAAGCTGAACAAGAAAAGATGTAACGGTGCTAATTGAGGCTGAAATCAGCTTTGATTTTATGCTTTTGTTGGCAATTTCACCCGTAGCTTCCTCCCAGTTCCACTGCGCATGGCCCGTAGCGCCCATAGTTTTTATCGTTTCAAGACCATTTAGGGTTTCAATCAAAATTCCGTTTTTCTTGGCGCTTGCCTCAAAGGTGCCTTTAATGCTGGCTTGCAGCGGATCTTTGATAAGCAAAGTATAAATTACGATAATAACGATAAACACCAAAGGCACCAGCACCATGAGTCCACCGATAAAATAGATCACAAATAAAAACAAAAGCGCAAAAGGCAGATCCACAAGCACAGTTAGAGTGCTTGAAGTAAAGAAATTTCTAACTGTATCAAATTCTCGAAGGTTGTTTGCAAAAGAGCCTACCGATTTTGGTTTAACGGACAGCTTGATATCCATAACTCGCTCAAAAAGCAAAGAGCTCATGATGATGTCGCTTTTTTTACCCGCTATATCAAGAAAATAGGTTCGTATAAATTTCAAAAACAGATCAAGCATATACACAACGCCTACGCCAAGAGCAAGCACCCAAAGCGTCTCAACGGCGTTATTTGGCACAACCCTATCATATACGTTCATCGTAAACAAAGGACTTGCAAGCACAAATAAATTTATCACTATACTGGCAACTATAACATCTATATAAATTTTCTTAGAGCGCTTTAAAGTACCCCAAAACCAGTGGCTTGACTGACTATCAATCAGATGGGTTTTATTATCTTCAGGCACAAATTCGCGCTTAAGCAGATAAGCGTATCCCAAATACTCTTTTTTAAGTTTGCTAATCTCAATGCTGCTTGAGCCGTTTGGCATCTCGGGAGTTATGATCTTAGCGTGCGTTTTGCCTTCAAAACTCTCTAAAATGCAAGCCTTTTTACCGCGCAATATAAGTATGCAAGGCAGCACAAGAGGCGAAATTTTCTCCAGATCTTTATTAACTAAGGTTGAAACAAATCCTGCACGTTTGGCAGCCCTTGTGAATAATGATTTAGAGCCTTTTAAAGAAAATAGCTCCACGCTTTCGTTTTCGCTAACCGGAAGCCCCGTAATAAGTGCATCGGCGGTATAAGGGTTGTTATGAAGTTTGGTAAATATAACCAGACAGTCTAAGAGTTCGTCATTTTTTGATTTTTCTTGCATATTCTCATCCAATATTTTGTATATCGTAAATAAACATTCCTTGCATCGAATCTATACCGATGTTTTCAAGCTTGGCTTTTTGTTCGCCGTTTTCAACCCCGATTGCTATGATCTTTATCTCTTTGCTTCTCATTATAAAGTCAAAAGATTGCTTTTGCTCGGAGCTGCTCTCGCCGAGAAAATCTATCAAATTTCTAGCCGGAATTTTAACATAATTCGGACTTATATCCTTAAGTCTTTCAATACTTTTGGCATCAAATCCAAAGTGATCAAGCCCAAGTCCAAAGTCAAATTCGCGAAGTTTTTGATGAAACTTAAGCATTATTGACATATCCATATCGTCTTTATTTGGAATTTCTATAAAAATTTTGCATTTAGCGTGCTGTTTTATCCTGCGTAAAATAAGCTCAATCTCCGCAAAATACTGAGTCGATGAAAGAACATCCTTACCTAAATTTATAGATATAGCCGAATTTGGCAAGCTGTCTTCTCTAAGCATATTTGCAACTTTGTTTAACACGTATAAATCAAGTTTTGCGGATAAATTCAGCTCATTAACCATCGGCATAAAATAGCTTGCCATTTGCCATTTGCCGCTATCATCGACAAGCCTTAAAAATAGCTCGCAATGCTCAAGCTCAGGAGTGCTTGAGACGATCTTTTGTCCTGCAAATTTAAACATATTGTTTTCAAGAGAGCTTGTTATAAGCGATCTATACTGGTCTTTGCCAAGCAAAATTTCGCTATTGCTCTCATAAATTTTGATACTGAAATTCCCGCTTCCTTTAGCTCTTGCAAGAGTTATATCGGATGTTATCAAGATAGTTTTAAGGTCGCTACTTGGAGCATAATCCACAACCGAGCCGTTAGCAAAGCAGTCATCTCCCCTGATATTAAATTTGGCAAATTCCTGTCTTATATCAAGCAAAATTTCCTTGCCAAGCTCTGCGGTTTTAAATGTCGTAAAGCTTGGAGCCACGACGATAAAGTCATTTTCATTAAGTCTAGCGCAAAGCATATCTTTAGAGTGAGCTGATATCGCGTTTGCAACACAGACTACTAAATTCTGCCATTTTTCAAAGCCTAAATCCTTTTTAAGCTCTCTTAAATCCTTGCATGAAATCATCATCACAGAGCCGCTTGAATACTCTTCGCTAGATAAAAAATCACCGAATTTATTCTGAAAATACCTTCTGTTAAATAGTCCTGTCTGATCGTCCTTATAAAGCAATTCTTCATACCTACTAAGAGTCTTTGCTCCTTGTTCAAATATGTCTTTTACTTTACCTACCATGCTATTCATGGCTAAAACCATACGTTTTATATCGATAGTAAATGGAACTTTATCCTGAATAATAAATCTATTTTCAAGGATAGCTTCAGCCTGAGCTTGAACTTTTCTAAGAGGAGTAAATATAAATTTAAGCCCAAAATAGCTTAATAAAAGCGCTAAAAGCATCATTGAAAATAGTATATAAAATACGTTTTTAACGATGTTGTATAGTTCGTAATACGCAATGCCGGTATTGCTTTGTACGTAAAGAGTGCCGAATTTACTCCAGCCAAGCATTATCTCGCTACTTTCAATAGGAGCATCAAGCTTTATGTTTTTAACAAACCAGCTAGGAACGCCACTTACTACGGTAGGCTGAGAACTTTCTACAAGAGTATTGCCATCCACGTCAACAAGCTTTATCATCGAATAGTATCCGCTGTCAAATATCGAATTTATCATAACTTCTACGCTTGATATATCCTCCAAATCGCCAACGGATTTTATAGCAAGTCCAAGAGAGTTGGCGGTGTGCCTTGCGTTTGTACTAAGCTGAGTTGCGATGTAGTTGTTTATAGTAGTAAAATTTAATATACCCACAGCGATAAATAGCAACAACCCAAACGATATAATTGCCAACATAATCTGTTTAAAAAGTGTCATTAACCATCCTCTTTCATTCTATCAATCAAATTTAGCCATTTTGGATTTTGCTTTTTATTTCCCCCGGGAACCGCCTGTCCCAAGCCCTCTTGCTTGGATAAAAATAGCGAATCACCGTTAAAGCTATAAACAGGGATTAGATCTTTTCTCTGTGTGGCTATTTTAATCTTTGAAACTATATTATCTAAAACTAGAGGAATTGATTTTGGACTATCATAATAAGACAAAACCATATGAGCTTGGTTAAACTCAACGGCTTTAACGTAAGTAAAATAAAGCTTTTCGGTAGGAACTCCGAGTTGTTTTAAAGTAAAATATTTTGCCGTAACGAAATCTTCGCAATCTCCTGCGCCTTTACCTAAAAATTCCATCCTCGTAGCCCAATAGTCCTTCTGATTCCAAACCTCTTTATCGTCTTTCCACATAAGCTGATTAAAAAAATCATTAACCTTAACTAGCTTCTCTTGCTCACTAGCGTCTTTTAACTCAACCATAAGCTTGTTTAGTCTGATTACTCTTTGTTTTGCATTATCGCCGTAAATTTTAGCGATCTTTTCATAAGTGGCGGCTTTGATGAATTCATTTTCAGCCAGAAGTGTAAATAAAAAAAAGGCACTCATTAAGAGTGCCGTATATATAAATTTGTCCGTAATCAGACGGCGAATCATCCTTGACTCTTGCTTGTGCTTAGATATTATTTATTAAGATCGTCTTGGATAGAGCAAGCGCCTTGGATATATTTTTTAGCAAATCCAGGCTCGAAGCTATCCGTTAGCATACCCATATTATCAAGCAACCTATACTTAGAGTATAAAAGTGCGCTTTTTGTATTTATCATCTCTTCAAGAGCGTTGTTGTACTCGCTTTCAGCGTCAAGAAGGTTGATAAGATCGCGTCTTCCTATTCTAAATTCATCTCTATAAGAATCAAGTGTCTGTTTAGCGTAAGCAACGTGTTTTTCTAAAAATTTAATCTTTTCTTGATTTAAAACATATGTCTGCCATGAGAATTTAAGACTCTCTGAAAGATCTCTTTTTACGGTTTCGATAGCGTGCATTGATTCAGTAACGGCTAGCTTGCTCTTTTCTTTTTCTAGCTTGTCGGTATTTTTGTTATAAAGGTTATATTTAAGTCTTAAGAGCACGTCATATTTTGTGTCTTTATAATCATCATAGAATACGTCATTTTTCTCATATCCGGCAGATGCTTCAAGATCAAGTTTCGGTCTAAACGGAGCATTTTTCTCTCTTACGACAGATTGTGCCATTTTCATATTTGCATCTTTTAAAAGAACAGTAGGATTACATCTCATAGCCGTTGCATAAACCATCTCTTCTGTGGCAGGAAGAACTTGGTCAAACACAGGAGTAGTAAGCATGGCTGCATCCACTCTAGCGCCATATAGCTTCTCAAACGTAGTAAGCGCATCAAGATAGTTATTTTCCTGAGAAACCAAATTCGCTTGAGCTAAAGTCAGACGAGAACCAGCTTGTCTCTCTTCCGAACCGCGAGCAAAGCCTGATTGCGTTCTATCTTTAATTTGACCGTAGATGCCTTGGTGAGTCTTTACATTAGCTCTTGAGATATCAAGAAGCTCTTTATTTCTAATTACTGCTAGATACGCATCAACAACTTGAAGCATAAGTCTATCTGCTTTTTGAGCTATGCTGTAAGCTGCCGCGTCAAGTCTGTGGCTTTGAGATTTTATTCTGTTTTTATCGGCACTGCCGTTATATAAATTTTCTACTAAAGTAACGCCTGCCGTTAGCTTTTTACCACTTCCTTTTTGAACGGTTATGTCGTTATCTATCTTTTCTCTTTCATATCCGTATGTTCCATACGCATCCAGAGTTGGGTAGTAGGCATTATTTGCTATATTTAGATCTTTTCCTACTTGCAAATAAGCAAATTCCGTCTCTTTTAAATTTGGGTTATCCTGCAAAACAGTTCTTACGGCATCCAAAAGAGAGACTTTATCACCCGATGTAACCGATGTATTTTGATTTGCAAACAGCACGACCGAAGCCACTAAACTCACTAAAGCGATCTTTCTCATAATAAATCCTTAAATTAATTTTATACTTATTACTATCTTGTTACAAATTAACATTTTAGCTTACATTAATATAATATCTAAAATTTATTTAATGTTTTTTTAAATTTACACTATAAATTTTAAACTCAAAGCGCCCTAGCTATCAAATCTATCGGGTTTTCAAATTTAACATTTGAGCCGTGAATATGAAGCGAATTTGAAATTTGCATCTTGCACGCACTACACTCCGCACTTACGAATTTCACGTTAAGCTCATCTATCATGCCTACTTTTTTAAGACCTGCAGCACGGCTTAAGTGGTATTTTTCGGCTTGCATGGTAACTCCACCAAATCCGCAACACTCATTTGGGTCGCTCATCTCTACTATATCGTAATTTTGCGCCAAAAGTTTACGGGGCTCTTTAAAAACACCTTGCATTTTTCTTGCGTGGCAAGGATCATGGTAGGTTATACTCTCAAGCTTCTTACCCTTACTTGCCAAAATTTCAGCCAAATTTGTCCGGTTTTCAAGATATTCGGTGGCAAGGAAAATTTTCTCGCTTATCTTTTTTGCTCGTTCTCTCCACTCGTCGTTATCGTGAAAAAAGTGCTCATAGTCGATCTTAACCATCGCCGAACAGGTCGCTTCCGGTATGATTATCGCATCAAGCTTATCAGATAAGCTCTCAAAATACTCGATATTTCTTTTTGCAAGCACCTCAACAGTGTCAAAATCACCCGTAAAATATGCAGGCGCACCGCAACAGGCTTGCTTTTTCATCAAATTTACATTTAGTTTTAGTTCGCGAGCTATCTTCAACAAACTCTCGCCGATACTTGTATAAGCATAATTCCCCATGCAACCGATAAAAATTCCTATCGTTTTTTCTCCGCCGTTATCTATAAATTCAGGATGCGAGTTTAAAAAGCTCTTATTTGAAGCGGTAGGGAAAAGTCTCTCTTTTTTTACCATAGGAAGGCTAAAACGCGGTGTCATAGTGTTTTCTTTGATCTTAAACGCACAGCTTTGAAACACATAACCAAGCCTAGCGCAAACATCCATGATAAAGCGATGTCTAAGTAGCCAAAAAAACATCTTTTTATACCAAGCTATACCAAATTTTTGCGCTAAATTTCTGCGCACGTTTTCTATAGCGGTATCTACCCTAAGCGAATTTGGGCAGACATCAACGCAATTCGTGCACAAAAAACAGCTCTCAAAGATATTTTTAGCATTCTTATCAAGCTCCAGCTCGCCTCTTTCATAAGCCCCAAGCAGATCCAAAAACCCGCGCGGAGATGTAACCTCATCACTATTTATGTTGTGTATCGTGCATACTTGGATACATTTGCCGCATTTTACGCACTTATCTGCAATTTCACTAAACTTATACATCATACGGTCTTTGAAAAACGTCTTAAATTTTCAGGAATTTGCTTTAAATAAGCATCAAAGCACATCGCTATATTACGGATTATAAGCGTTCCCGTCTCATTTACGCTGATTTTTTCAGGCGTTACGGTTACAAATTCGCTTAAATTTTCAAGCTCTTTTAAATCATCCTTAAAATACTCAAAAAATTTCACGCCGAATTCCGCTTCAATCGCCTTGATATCAAGCGCAAAGTTACTCATCAAGCTCATTATCACAGCCTTTCTAATCAAGTCATCTTCGCTTAGATAAATTCCCTTCATGTAAGGCAAAACTCCTCTATCAATCGCGGCTTCATACTCGGGCATATCTTTGAAATTTTGCGCATAGTGGCGCTTGCACTCGCCGATACTTGTTAGTCCGATACCGATAAGATCGGCTCCGCCCTTAGTCGTATATCCTTGGAAATTTCTATGCAAAGTTCCGTTAGCAAGTGCGGTAAATAGCTCATCATCAGGCTTTGCAAAGTGATCCATACCTATCATTTTATAGCCGTTTTTGATAAAAAATTCAGCCGTGTATTTTAAAATTTCAAGCTTGGTTTTAGGGCTTGGCAGAGTCGCTTCATCAAATTTACGCATCGTCTTTTTAAGCCAAGGCACGTGAGCATAGTTAAACACCGCAAGACGATCAGGATCAAGAGTTAACGTCATATCAAGCGTGCGCTTAAAGCTATCTAAAGTCTGAAGTGGCAAGCCGTAAATAAGATCCATGTTTATGGATTTTATACCCATCGCGCGCGCCATTTCAATGGCTTTTTTAGTAACTTCATAAGGCTGAATTCGGTGAATTTCTTTTTGAACCCTATCGTCAAAATCCTGCACGCCGTAACTAATGCGATTAAATCCATGTCCAACAAGCACGTCAAGCTGAGCTTGAGATAAAAACCTAGGGTCTATCTCGCAGCTTATCTCAGCCTCTTTTGAGTAGTTTTTAAATTTCGCCTTTATCGCTCGGATGATCCTATCAAGCTGCTTGTCGTCAAAAAACGTAGGCGTTCCGCCGCCAAAGTGCATCTGCAAAACTTCCGCGCTAGTATCAAGGTGGCGAGATAAAATTTCAAGCTCTTTTTCGACATAGTCGATGTATCTTTCTTTCTTATCCTCTTTGCTCGTATAAACTACGTTACAGCCGCAAAAATAACAGGCCGAACGGCAAAAAGGCAAATGCAGATATAGCGAAAGCGGGCGAGTTTTATCGCGATTTTTAAGCTCTCTTATATAATCATCATAAGTGAATTTATCGCTAAATTCGGGCGCAGTCGGATAACTCGTGTATCTTGGTCCGGGGCGTGAATACTTCACATACGCGTCAAAATCTACCATTAGGCTCTGTTCCTTTTCTCCATTAAATCCTCCATATCTACAAACAAATTCGGATGCTCTTTTTTGATATTTTTTACTAAATTTTCCAAATTTACATCTAGGCTTCTCTTGCCGTTTTCTTTGGCTGCGATCTTGCGAATTTCATCCATTACGACAACCCAAACGTCACTAAAATCAACAGGCACGTTTTGCCAAATCGTCTTTTCAAGTTTAAGCTCGAAATTCTCTTTTTGTAGCTTGCGGTGGCTCTCAATAAGCTCGGTTAGGGATTTTACCGAAACCATGGTGTGTAAATTTTGATTTTCGTCTATGCCAAACCACGGCTCAACACCATTCCAAGTGCCGCTTTTTAGACTCAGGCTCATTTGATTAGGATTGCTTGTAGGGATTATCTCAAATACCGTCTTTTCGCTCTCGTCTATGCCAAGCTCGCTGCTTATCTCATCGATTTTTTTATAAGTATCTTTTAATTTTTCATCTTTGTTGTTCATATTATTTCCTGTTCTTATCAAGCCAGACCATTACGCCTTTTTGTGCATGAAGGCGGTTTTCCGCCTCGGCAAAAATTTCATCCGCATGCGCTTCAAAGACCGCTTCGCTCACCTCATATCCTCGGTAAGCAGGCAAGCAGTGAAGAAAAATCGCGCTGTTTTTGGCTAGCTTCATCAAATTTTCATCCACGCAAAATCCCTCAAAGTCTTTTATGCGTCTATCCTTTTCGGCTTCCTGACCCATCGATACCCAAGTATCGGTCGTAACGACATCTGCGCCGCTAACGGCTTCTTTGATATCTTCGGTTAGATAAATTTTAGCTCCTGAAATTTTAGCGTTTTGAATGGCTTTTTCTAAAATTTGCGCATCAGGCTCGTAGCCTTTTGGCGTAGCTATCCTAAGCTCAAATCCAAGCTTGCTCGCAAGCATAAGCCACGAATGAGTTATGTTGTTGCCATCACCGACATAAGCGACTTTTTCGCCGCTTGAAAACTCAAGCATAGTTATATAATCAGCCATAAGCTGCACGGGATGAAATTTATCGCTAAGCCCATTTATAACGGGAACTTTGCTAAATTTTGCAAACTCTTCAAGCGTTTCGTGTTTATTTACCCTAAGCATCGCCATATCAGTCATCGAGCTAATAACTCTTGCCGTATCTTTTATCGGCTCGCCGCGACCTATCTGAAGGTCGTTTGCGCTTAAAAACATTCCCTTACCGCCAAGCTGATGCATACCCACTTCAAAGCTGACTCGCGTTCTGGTTGAGCTTTTTTCAAATATCATGGCTAGAATTTGATCTTTTAGATAGGGTTTATAAATTTTAGCCTTAGCTTCGCTTTTTATCTCGCGAGCCAAATTTATCATCTGTAAAATTTCATCTTTGCTAAAATCATCAAGCGTCAAAAAATGTCTCATTCATCATCCCTTTCGCACTTAAATTTATCAAATTTCAAATGCCGCCGATCTTAAATTCATCTTTTAAAAATTTCGCCTTAAAATTTCAGCCGCCTCTTTTGCATGATAGCTGATGATAAGGCTTGCGCCCGCTCTTTTAAACCCTAGTAAAGTCTCCATCATCACGCGTTCATAGTCAATAACCCCTGCCTTAGCGCCAGCTTTTAGCAGTGCATATTCGCCGCTTACGTTATAAACACAAACAGGAAGCAAAGTGGCGTTTTTGATCTCACGAATCACGTCAAGATAGGCAAGTGCGGGCTTAACCATGAGTATATCGGCCCCCTGAGCCTCGTCTTCAAGGCTTTCGTTTATCGCTTCCAGGCGATTTGCGGGATCCATTTGATAGCTTCTTCTATCACCAAAGCTCGGTGCGCTCTCAGCTACATCGCGAAACGGCCCATAGTAAGCCGAAGCAAATTTGGTCGAATACGCCATAATCGGCAAATTTTCAAATCCCTCTTCATCAAGTGCTCCACGAAGAGTAGTGATGATACCGTCCATCATACCGCTTGGAGCGATCATATCGGCACCGTTTTTAGCATGTATTATCGCTTGTTTGGCTGAAATTTCAAGCGTGGCGTCGTTATCTATAGTCTCATGAACGTGATCTAAAATTCCGCAATGTCCGTGGTCTGTGTATTCGCAAAAGCATAGATCGGTCACAACTACAAGATGCGGAAATTTATCCTTTATCGCCCTTAAAGCCGTAGCTATGATGCCGTCGTTGCTTAAAGCGTCGCTTCCTATGCTGTCTTTTACGCTTGGAATTCCAAATAAAATAATCGATTTTATGCCTAAATTTACAACCTCTTGGCACTCTTTTAAAATTTCATCCAAACTCATCTGAAAAACGCCCGGCATCGAACTTGTGTCTTTTTTTATGCCGCTACCCGGCACCACAAAAAGCGGATAGATAAAATCACTTACATCTAGTCTACTTTCTCTCACCATATCGCGCATCGCAGGAGCTAGTCTTAGTCTTCTAAAGCGTTTAAACATATTTTTCCTTTTCTTTGATACAATATCGTTTTATAAGTGTAACATATTAGGAGTTAAATTTCGATGAATATAGAACTATCCGAAGCTGCAAACCTCCCTTCACGTTTTGGCATGTTTAGAATACAAGCATTTAAAGAGGGCGAGAAGGAGCACTTGGCGATATTTAAAGCGCCTTTTAAAGAGATTGTAGATGTGAGAATTCATTCAGAGTGCCTAACCGGAGATGCGATAGGAAGCCTTAAATGCGACTGTAGAGATCAGCTTGAAGCAAGCCTTAAGCATATAGAAGAGCACGGCGGCATGGTTATATACTTGCGCCAAGAAGGGCGTAATATCGGGCTTTTAAACAAAGTAAACGCTTACCATCTGCAAGATTTGGGATTTGACACGATAGAGGCAAACCACCAGCTTGGATTTAAAGCCGATGAGCGTACTTATGAGATGGTTGATTTTATCCTTAAGCACTTTGATATAGGCAAGATAAATTTACTTACGAACAACCCTGAAAAGCTAGCCGGTCTTACGAGTGTTCAGATCGTTGAAAGGCTGCCTATCGTCATTCACGCTAATAAATTTAACGAAGGCTATTTGAGAGTTAAAAAAGAGCAGATGGGGCATATGCTGGATGAGTAAATTTGAAATTCCGTCAAATTTCAACGAACAAATAGATGAATTTGAGCGAATTTTACATAAATTTAATAAAATCCACAGCCTAACAAATTATAAAAACATCAAAGAGATCGTAGCAGACAGCATAAAACCGCTTGAATTTATGAAATTTTATCCGCGCGTCGCTATTGATGTGGGAAGCGGTGCGGGATTTCCCGCTATATTTTTAGCTCTTATTTTAAAAGATTGCGCTTGGACGCTCTTTGAGCCAAATTTAAAAAAAGCTTCGTTTTTAAGCTACGTAAAAGCCGCTCTTGACATCTCAAATTTAAGCGTTAAAAGCGAGAAAATAGAAGCTTCACAGCCCTTTATAGCAGAGCTCATTACATCGCGAGCATTAATGAAGACAAAGGAGCTTATAAATTTATGCGAAGGGTTTTACGATAAAAACACTCAATTTTTGCTATACAAAGGAAGTAGCGTAGAGAGCGAGCTTGATGGTGTTAAAGCCAAAATTTATAACGACAAAAATAGAAATTACGTATGCATAGGTGAAAAATGGTAACAAAAATTTTAGCTCTAGCAGTCGTTTTGCTGCTAGTTTATATAGTATTTTTTAAAAATAGAAAAAAAGACGCAAGCGATACAAAAGAGATAGAAAATTTCGTAGAATGCAAGGAGTGTGGCACCTTCGTAGAGGTAAAAGAGGCTGTTTTAAGTAGTGGAAAATATATCTGCAAAGATTGCATAAAAGGCTAGTTAGCAATGAAAATCATAGGACACGAGCTTATAAAATTTGAACCGTTTTTTGAGTGCTTAAAAGAGCAAGACATCAGCTCTGATCACGAAAATTTATTTTCCTATAACAAGCTCATGATAAAGCACGCACAAAAAATGGGGGCGAATTTTAGTTTAAAAACAGATGATATAGTGCAGACCATCCTTGCCAATGCGGCCGGGGCTAAATTTATCATCGTGCCGTGCGAACTTGCAAGCAAAGCCGCTAAAATAGCGCAAAACTATCTGTTTGACGCGCAAATAGCAGTCATCATCAAAGATGAGCGCGAGATAGAAGCTTTAAGCGAAGCGGGCGTGGACGCGGTGATATTTGAGAAGGGAATTTACAATGGAGATATTTAAAACTACATTTTTAATGGTTGCACTAATGCTACTTTTTGTCTTCGTGGGCGGCATGATAGGCGGGCAGCAGGGCATGCTCATCGCCTTTGTCGTGGCTGTTGGAATGAATTTTTTTAGCTATTTTTTCTCAGACAAGCTTGTGCTTAAGCGATATAGAGCGGTAGAGGTTCAGGAAAACGACGCCCAGGGGCTATTTGAGATAGTTCGCAAATTAACCGCAAAGGCAAATTTACCGATGCCAAAGGTCTATATCATACCCGAGCAAGTTCCAAATGCATTTGCCACTGGCAGAAATCCCAAAAACGCTGCCGTTGCGGTAACTGAGGGGCTTTTAAATTTACTTGATAAAAACGAGATAGAAGGGGTTTTAGCTCACGAGCTCTGTCACGTTCGCCACTACGACATCCTAACAGGCTCGATTGCCGCAACGATAGCGGGCGCGATTGCCATACTTGCAAATTTTGCTAAATTTGGAGCAATGAGTGGAAACAACAGATCAAATAATGCAAACGGAATTTTGATGATAGTAGCGGCGGTTGTAATGCCGATAGCCGCAAGCGTCATACAAATGGCGATCTCAAGAGAGCGTGAATACAAAGCAGACAAAGGTGCCGCTTTGCTTACCGAAAATCCACAGTGGCTGGCAAGTGCGCTAAGAAAGCTTGAAAACTACTCCAAAAACTACGTGATGAGAGATGCTGCGCCCCAAAGCGCACATATGTTTATAGTAAATCCGTTTGGAAGTATAAAAAACACTCTCGGTTCGCTATTTCGCACACATCCAAGCACGGCTGATCGCATAGCAAGACTTGAAGAGCTTGAAAGAAATTTGCGCTAGATTTTTAAAAAAGTAATCAAATTTGGGCTAGAACAAGCCCAAATTTAAAATTTATTGCGCTCGCAATCTTCCTTGCTTACTTTGAATTGATAGAAGAAATTTCCGTTTTCAAGAGTGTAGCGATACTCCATCACGACACCTAAATTTAGCATCGCTCTAGTATCTTCAGCAGCACATGCAGATCTCATAACGCCTTCGTGTCTGATTTTCTTCTCTTGCTCGATAGCTTGCCAACTAAATTTACTAAATTCGGCCTTTGGCGTATCAAAAACCTGATAGCTGTAAACAAGCTTATTTCCAAAGGCTTGGATATTTTTAAAAGTGATAGAATCGCTTAGTTTTTTCGGTAAATTCGGCGATATATCAACCTCTATGCTTTTTGCGATTTGCTCAGGCGAGTGATCGCTCTCGGTCGGCATCTCGCTTGGCGGCATAGCCATAGCCAAAACCCCGCAAATTGACGCAACTAAAATCTTTTTAATCATATTTTCCCTTTATTTTTGAAATTAATCTTTGTATTTTAGCCTTAAAATTTAAAAAATACGATTAATTAAGCCAAGCTTGATCATATTTTTCATTAAACAAATCGCCTATTAATACTCGGCGAAAGCTTTACTAAGATTTCATACTCTATCGTATCAAAAAATTTCGCCCAAATTCGCGCGTCTTTTATCACGCAAACTCGCTCTCCGCCGTTTTGAGCAGAAAAGTTATCCATAGACATCTTGCCTAAAATTCGCTCGCCGCTTGCTAAATTTAGCTCTCCCACTCCGTCGTATCGTAAAAGTCCATCACCATAGCCAAGGTCGTAAGTTGAGATTTGCATATCCTCTTTGGCGCAAAATTTGCCGCCGTATCCAACTCCCTGCCCCGCTTTTAGCATACGAGAGCTAATCCTATCGGCATAAAGGCTTAAAACTCGCTCAAGCTTTAAACTATCATCAAACTGAGCGTAGCCGTATTGAGCGATGCCTACTCTTACGAGCTCATCATCAAGCTTGCCAAATCTCTCAAGTCCTGCAGAGTTATGCGAATGAAAAGTTAAATTTTCCTTACTTTCGCCGCTAAATTTCATGATAAGCTCTTTTGCGGTTTTGAAATTTTCTCTTTGCACGAAATAATCGCTACTTACCTCATCCGCCGAGCGAAAATGCGTATAAGCTCCGCATACTCTAAGTCCTCTTTGGCAAGCCGTTTTACAGGCGAGCTCTATCTCGTCTATGACGATACCGTTTCTGTGCATGAGCGTATCGATAGCAAAATGAACTCTTGTGCCGTGTTTTAAGATATTTAAATTTGAAACGTCATTTACGGCATAGATGAATTTTTCGCTCTCTTGTCCCGTAGGAAGGTGCGAAAGGATAAGGATTTGTTTAAAATACTTCTCTATCTGTCTTGCTTCCGTTTCGTTTTTAACGGCTGCAAATTTCACACCGAATTTTGCAGCTTCACAAGCGATTAAATCCACTCCATGCCCGTAGGCATTGTCTTTAAGCACCAGTATTACACGCTCTTTTCCGCCCGCTTTGGCGCAAATTTTAGAAAGGTTATTAAGATATGCGGCGCGATTTAATAAAATTTCAGACATTAAATTTCACGCCGTAAGCTTCATATACATCGGGCAAAAGCTTTCGCACACCGTAATCATAAGCGTAAAATTTCGCATAAATCGCCTTTAAATCGCCATTTTCGCACTTGCTAAAATCAAATACGTCAGTGCCTTTTATCTTTGGCACCTGTTTATCAAGCTCGGCGAAAAACTCGCTACGAGCCTTTAAGATCGCTTCTATCTTAGACTTTACAATTTCACTTTTTTCTTGCATTTTACCTCTCCGTTATGATCTTTGCTTTGCCGTTTTCAAGCCTTACATAAAGCTCCTTTTTGCCGCTAAATTTATGCGACGGAGCTTTATAATCCTCATGAAAAATAACTCTATAAATTTTTAAATTTTCCACATTCGGATAGGGAGTAACGGCGAAATTTGAGAATTTTATCTCTTTTTGTTCGTTTTTGGCAAAAATTCTCTTTTTAAATTTCACAAATTCACTAAAATTCATCCCGTCAAACCGCACAAAATCCTTGGAATAAAATTTCAAATATCTATCTATATCATTACTCTTCCAAGAGCTCTTCCAGCTAAACACAAGCGCCATTATTTGGGCTATATCGTCATCATTTGCAATGGTATCATGCCTTTCATCGATAAGCACCAAAGCGCTAGCTTGTATGACTTTGCCGAATTTCAAAAGTCTATCGTTATCCATCGCCACACAGCCTCTTGTCCTAATCTCATTATCGCGTCTGCCGTCCATGGGAAAGCCATGTATCCAGATACCGCTGCCTGTTTTTTTAGAGATTTTATCAAGCAAATTCGGATACGAAAGTTCAAATGCAAGCGGTCCATAGTATCGATCCGGCGGGGTGAAGCGACTCGTGATATCATATACGCCCACAGGAGTTTTTAAATCACCCTCTTTTTTCTTATCGCCCTTTTTGCCGGTGATTACGTTTTGAGTAAATTTCTCGTTTAAAACGCCGTCTTCATAAAAAAACGTTCGCATATCTTTCGTGTGTTTATTTACCGTGATTATCGTAGTTTTAGCTTCATAATAGCCAAATTTCAAATCCTTGCCGACAAATTTATCCTTCCAGTAACCGATATCTTTCAAATTTTCCGTGCTAGCAAAAGCAAAGACGGCAAGCGTGCAATATATAAATAATTTTTTCAAACAAAACCCTATGCAGTGATAATAAAAAGCCCAATTATAGCACAGCGAGTTTAAATTTTAAAAAATATATTTTCTGATATAATTTACATTTGTTAATAAAATTTTAAAAGGGTAAATGATGAAAAAAATAGCGTTATTCTGTGCTTTGACCTTGGCTTTTTGCATAGCAAATGCCGAAGGTATCGAAGTTTCAAACGCTTTTGCAAAAGCCACTCCTCCGCATGTAAAAAATAGCGCGGCTTTTATGGATATTAAAAACAATACGGACAAAAACATAAAACTGATCGCGGCAAGCTCAAACATCTCCAAAACCGCCGAACTGCACACTCATAAGCACGCAGAAGGCATGATGCAGATGATTCAGGTCGATGATATAGAAATTCCTGCCAAAAGCGAGGTAAGCCTCAAACCCGGCGGACTTCACGTGATGTTTATGAATATATTTGCGCCCGTAAAAGACGGCGACAAGATAGACATAACGCTTGAGTTTGACAACGGATCAAAAGTTGAGCTTAAAGATGTGATTGCCAAACCGGTTATGAAAAAAAATATGAGCAAGCACTAAGATGAATAAAAAAATTATAGCCGCACTCATTTTTGCCGTAGCCTTTGTGGCGGGTGGATTTTATCTGTTTAGCGAGAAATCACAAAATCAAGAGAGCGAATTTGCCGAAATTGATACGAATTTAACTCCGCTTGAATGCGACATGAACTCAAATTTTTCATGCCCTGTCAAATTTAAAGGCAAAACGATAAATTTCAGCCTCTCGCCAAGACCTGTTTATGTGATGCAGCCCGTGTCCATGTGGATAGAGGGGCTCAATGAGCTAAATTTCAAAGAACCGAGTCTAGAAATTCACGGTGTAAATATGGAAATGGGCGTGATAAAAGCCAAGCTCGAAAAAAGAGAAAACGAATATAAAGCCGATGTTGTGCTAAGCGCATGTATAATAAGCCTGATGAGATACCGCTTTGAAGTGCTTGACGGAGGCAAAAAAACAGGGCTTTACATAGATTTTGACTTAAAACAATAAGGAGCCAAGATGAAGCTTTTTTCTTCGATCGTCGTGTTTATAATGATCATCTCCGCAGGAGTATTTTTAGGCATCAAATACGCAAACGGAGGAGTTTACAACTTCAGCGCCAAGAGCGTTAACGGCGACGTAACTCTAAAAAGCTTTGAAGGTAAATATAAAATCATCTACTTTGGCTTTGGCTCCTGTCCTGATGTCTGCCCTGCTACGCTTGGGCTTGTTAGCAGCGTACTTGGCGAGCTTAAAAGAGATGATATCGTAGTGCTTTTTATCACGCTTGATCCCGAGCGCGATACACCGCAGGCGATGGATGAATACGCCAAATACTTCTATCCCAACTCCTACGGACTTGTCGTGGATAATCTAAAAAAAGTAACTCAAACTTACGGAGCCAAATATAAAAAGATAAGGCTTGAAAAATCGGCTATGGATTACTCGGTAGCTCATAGCTCTTCGATATATCTGCTTGATAAAAAAGGTAAGCTCGTAAACGAAGTTTCAAATTTAACCATAGAAAACATAAGAGATAGCATTAAAGAGCTGATAAAAAACTAATAATCCTCATCATGCATTTCATCTGATATAACATATATAATGCCTACTAAAAGCAGAGCAAGAAGTGCGGCTAAAATAATCTGAAGCATTTAATCCCTTAAATATAATCTAGTAATTATATCACAATTATTTTCCCTAAAAATAAGTTATAAATTTTGGCATATTTATTTAATGAACGATAAAGATTTTATTTATTAAACAGCCAATCTTAGATGGTTTATCACTTTGATAATATAAATAAGTTTTATAGAGATATTAAATTTAAGCTTTTAAAAATTTATTAAATTTACAAGAAAAGCAGGATAAAATTCAATGTATGAAAAATACTTTTAAAGAGCTACAAAAAATAATAAATAAAACTAAAAATTTAAGAAACAAAACAATAAAACAAATTTTAATAACTTCAAATTTACCTCAAATTTCACTAACTGCAAACAAAATTTTCAAAACAAATTCACACAAAAAGGAGATCAAATGCTTGGCGTCATCATCGGTTCGGTAGTGCTATTTATCGTGGGCTGGGCGATTATCAAGGGTAAATACGCTCCGCTAACGCTATTTTTATCAGGCGTATTTATGCTTATTTGTTCAATCGTTCTTCAAACTGGCAAATTCATGCCTAAAAAAGCTACGCCTACAGGCAACGAATACCTAGATATCATAGAATACATCAGGTATATGTTTTCAGACCGCATGGCTGATCTTGGACTTTTAATCATGTTCATGGTAGGTTTTGCAACCTACATGACGCATATCGGAGCAAACAGCGCATTTGTATCGCTTACTACGGGGCGGCTTGCAAAGATAAAAAGCCCGTATTTTATGATATTTGTGGCATTTGCCATAGCAAAACTTATAAGTATGGTTATCACAAGTGCCGCAGGTCTTGGCGTGCTTTGTCTTGCGCTTCTTGGGCCTATTCTTATCTCACTTGGACTAAATAAACTCACAGTTGGCTCGATCTGCTGCATGTCAGGTGCGGCTTCTATGGTACTAATAGGCGCTTCAACCGCCGCTTCGGCCAAGGCTACTTCGCTTTCGCTGCTTGATTATGTATTTTTGTACAAAATTCCAGCCGCCTTGCCGACTTCCATAGTAATCGGCATCGCGCTAGTTTTTTGGAATAGATATCTGGACAAAAAAGAGGGCTGGGTGCCTAGCGAGCATGTAGGCGATACGATAGAATTTGACGAAGCGACAAAACCTCCTACGGCAAGTGCGCCTAAAATTTACGCCATATTGCCGTTTTTACCGATGATATTAGTCGTGGTATTTTCCGAATACTGCTTAAAATCAATAAAGCTAAACATCTCGGCTATCATCTTGCTTTCAGTCGTTATCGCGATGTGCTTTGAAGCTATAAGGCATGGATTTAAATTTGATCCTTTAGCGGAGGGTCTAAAAGTCTTTTTACAAGCCATGGGGCGCAGTTTAAGCGGAGTGGTTGCTCTAATTATCGCAGCAGGAGTATTTGCTCAAGGATTTAAATCCCTTGGCATGCTTGATAGCATTGTAAGTCTTGCAAATACGCTTGGGCTTGGAGGATTTGGCATGTCGGTCGTATTTGTGCTCATCACGACTGTAGTTGCCATAATCGCTGGCTCAAATGGAGCTAGCTTTTATCCTCTTGTCGAGCTTGCGCCTCAAATCGCAACCAAACTCAACGTAAGCCCCGTGATGCTCGTTCTTCCTATGCATCAAGCTTCAACTATCGCGCGCCCACTATCGCCTGTTGCAGGAGTGGTGGTAGCCATAGCAGGAATGTTAAAATGCAACCCGCTAAGTCTGGTAAAACGCTGCTCGGTTCCTGCCATACTGGGACTTATCAGCCATCATATATTTGTATTTTTACTTGTGCTTTAAGGAGTGGTGATGGAGGAACAAACCCTGCCGCAATGGAGCTTTGATGATGCTTATGTCGGTTTTGAGCATGAGAATTTTGCTCGCTCACTAAAAGGCGCAAAGGATATAATAAACAAGGCTTTGAGCCTGATTCATTCAAAGGAATTTTTAGCTAAAGATCTTGCAGGGCTTTATGAGGATGGCTTTGACAAACTATCTTCTTTAAAGGCGTTTTGTCGCTGCAAGATGAGCGAAAATACTAAAGACGAACAAGCTATCGCGATGGAGTCAGAAATTCAAAGCGAAATTTCAAAACTTGAGATGATCAAGCAAGAGATGATGGCTAAATTTAGCAAACTAAGCGATGAAGAGTGGGAAAAATTTGGACTTTCGCACTGGAAATTTTACTACGAAGAGCAAAAAAACAGCTGGAGTCAAAATTTAAAAAATAAAGAAATTTTTAGCGAGCTTGAGCAGAGCAATTTCACGCCTGTTTATGGAATTTTTACTCATTTAAATAATCTAATAGATATTAAGGCTGCTGATAGCTTGGGTGAAACAAAAAGCTACGGCTTTGCAAAGTGCGCGGGAATTTTAAAAGGTTCGCCAGACGGCATCCTTCGCCAAAACGTATTTAACGAACTTAGCAAACATTATCAAAAGCATGCGCCTGTTTATATCGATGCTTTAAATATGCTGCACGGATTTAGGCAGGCCAAATTTAAAGATGCCAAATGCGATATTTTCCTGCCGAGTTTTGAGCAAAATAAAATAAGCCCACAAGCCGTAAATGCTATGTACTGCGCACTTGAGAAGAGAGCTGGCAAGATAAGAGAGACTGTAACGCTAAGAGCAAGCTATCTTGGCAAAGAGCGTATGAGTGCGTGCGATCTGCTGGCGCCTTCGCCGTTTTCCGGCAAGTCGCAAATTCCTTATACTGAGGCAATAGATACTATAAAATCGGCTTTAGGCGAAGAAATTTCACAATTTATAAATTTGATGCTTAAAAATCGCTGGATAGAAGCAAGTGCAAAAGAAAACAAAGCCGCGGGCGCCTTTTATACTAGATTTAACGAGCTTAAGCAGGCTAGAATTTTTTCTAGTTACATGGGCACACAAGCTCATATGATACAGCAGGCCCATGAGCTGGGGCATGCGTGGCACTACTGGATAATGCGTGATATGCCAAGCATTCAGACGGAATTTCCTATGAGTTTAGCCGAAATCGCAAGCACGTTTAACGAAGCTGTACTGAGAGAATACATAAAGAAAAACGCAGACGAAAATTTGCTATTTGATATCCTTTGGCAAGAGCTTAAATCGGCTGCAAATTTCATGCTTCATATTTCGGTTAGATATAGCTTTGAGACTGATTTTATAAAGGCTAGAAGCAAAGGCTTGGTAACGCCACAAGAGGCAAAAGAGATGATAAAAAACGCTTGGCAAAAGTGGTATGGCGATAGCACGCAAGATATGGAGGAGTTTTTGCCGTATTTTAAGCTGCATTTTTATAAAACCGATCAATACATCTACAACTACCCTTACACGGTCGGATATCTCATATCGCAGTTTTTGATAGAGAAATTTAGAGCTAAAGAGCCCAATTTCTTTGAAATTTACAAAGCTTTTTTAAGAGATACTGGTAAAATGAGCGTAGATGATATCATCAAAAAACACTTTGATAAAGATATAAAAAACAGCGAATTTTGGCTTGAATGTATCGATAGTGCACTTGGTTATGTTAAGGAATTTAAGGGGCTAAATAAAAGCAAAATTTAAAATTAGTATTTTACCTGTAGAAAACATTTGAACGGCTCTTATTTGAGGATATCAAAGTGATTGATGTGTAGTAGTTTTTTAATTTTATGAAAAAAGAAATTATCAATTAATATATACCTCTAATTAAAATTTTTTGACCTTCGGAGTAGTAGTGCAAAATATATTTGGTAAATTTAAGCTTATTTCTAAAGTATAAATTCATATCAAATGCTATTTTACTACTTAAAATAGACTATTTTATTAGTTATAAATTAAAAAGCGATAACTATTTTTAATACTATTATTTTCATAGTTTTTATGAAATATTTAAACTTTTTTTAGTTATCATTATCCGTTTTTCAAAGGAGATAAATTGTTTTCATCGTTTTTTAAGAGCAGAAAATGGGCGTGGTGGGCATATCTTGGAGTTTTATTTTTACTCCTTTCGCTTTATATACAAACAGATATAAACGTAAAGATAAACAACTGGTACAAAGAATTTTACGATATGCTTCAAAAGATAAAAGATCACGACATAAATGATTTTTGGAGTAGCATCAAAGATTTTTGCTATCTTGCGTTTCCGTATATTTTTATCATCACGATCACAAATTATTTTACTAGAATTTGGACGTTTAAATGGCGCGAAGCTATGACTTTTGACTACCTGAAGTATTGGAGAAGCGTAGAAAAAGATATAGAAGGCAGCTCGCAACGTATCCAAGAAGATATTTATAGATTTGCAAGGATAGTAGAAAGCCTGGGGCTTCAAGTAGCTAGAGCCATCATGAAGCTAATTGCCTTCATACCGATACTTTGGGGTCTTAGCAAGGGCGTTGATATACCTTATCTAAAAGACATTCCCGGCTCTCTTGTGTGGATAGCTCTTATAGTTAGCGTAGGCGGTCTTGTCATATCTTGGTTTGTGGGCATTATGCTTCCGGGGCTTGAATACAACAACCAAAAAGTCGAAGCGGCTTTTAGAAAAGAGCTGGTTTATGGAGAAGACGATAAGAAAAACTACGCGCACACGGAAACTCTAGCGGAGCTTTTTACGGGGCTTAAATTTAACTACAACAAGCTATTTTTGCACTACGGGTATTTTGATGTGTGGATCAACTTCTTTAGGCAACTTATGGTGATAGTTCCGCTTATCATTATGGGACCGGGACTCTTTTCGGGACTTATCACGCTTGGCATTATGATGCAGGTAAATAACGCATTCTCGCAGGTTAGAAATTCATTTTCGGTCTTTATAAACAACTGGACTACTATCACCGAACTTCGCTCTATACACAAACGTCTAAAAGAATTTGAAACAAATATCGGATATAGACATCGGCAAATTTCAAGCGGCGAGTAAAATTCTTGCCGCTTTAACTTAAATTTAATCCAAATTTGACTTATTTAAAAGCCTAACTAAATTTATCGGCATTATAAATCCTCATTGCGCATTGATATTAAATTTAATGAAGACTATTGTAAATCCAATCTTAAAATATAAATTTAAAAAATATTTTTATTATTGACTGCTATTTTTAACTCTTTATTAAGTCTTTTAAATGTATATTTGTATTACATTTACTTATATACCAAGGAGGCTTAATGCAAGAGACAAAAGATACCAAAAAGCTGATTATCGGCACCGTCGCTTTGATAGCGGCTATAGTTTTCTTTGGCGGCTTCACCAAAGATATTGCAGGCGGAATTTTTGACTTCAGTAAGCTCACGGGTCAATTCCCCGAGTGGTTTAAGACTGCAGGCGGAACTAGTGCAAAAGGCGGATTTTTATTTGCATTAAGCCTCGTTCCTAGCGTTATGCTTGCGCTTGGATTTGTTGCGATATTTGAAAGATACTACGCTTTATATGCAGCTTCGGCTTGGCTTACTCCTATCTTAAAACCTATGATGGGAATCCCTGGAGCTTGCTCGATATCGCTTATGGCAAGCACTCAAAGCACCGATGCCGGTAGCTCTACGGCGAAATTTTTGCGTCAAGAGGGCAAGATGACACATAAGGAGCTTTTGATATTTGCTGCGTTTCAATTTAGCGCGGGAGCTATGATTACGAATTTCTTAGCATCTTTTGCGCCGTTGCTTGTGATACCGGATAAAAACGGGGCTTTAGCGCCCGCTTCTATCGCGCTTTGCCTCGGTATAATCTTTGTTTTTAAAGTTTTTGGTGCAAATTTAATGAGACTGTACGTCAAAAAATTCGTAAAAGACGACGAGGATGAAGTATGAGTGATAAAACAAACAATAAACTACTAACGGACGTATTTGTAGAGGGCGCAAGAAAAGGTTGGGATATCGCTATACACAACACTATCCCAAATGTTTTGATGGCATTTGTCATCATATATATACTAAACGTATCCGGAGCTCTTAAAATCATAGGAAACTACCTTGGCTTTATCATGGTGCCGCTTGGGCTTCCGGGCGAATCCATAGCCGTATTTATGGCTGCGTTTTTAAGTTGGGGAGGCTCGGCGGGCGTGCTTGTAGCCTTGGTTCAAGCAGGCACGTTAACCGCAGGCGACATAGCCGTATTGCTTCCAGGAATGGCGCTTGTAGGCTCAACCGTGCAGTATATGGGTAGAGTTTTGGGCGTGCTTGGAATTCCGGGCAGACACTATGCGGTGCTTTTTGGAATTTGTATCCTGAACGCCTATCTTGCGATGTTTGTAATGAGCATCATCGTCTAAAAGGAGTCATGATGAAACAAGAGGAGTTGGCTCAATTTTTAGACGAGCTTAAACAGCTAACACAGATAGAAAGCCCTACTTCGCATATAGAGGGCGTAAATTCGGTCGCAAAATGGTTCATAGATAAAGCAAATTCGCTAGGGTTAAAGCATAAGATAATCAAGCTTGACAGCGACAAAGTAGCTGATTGCTTGCTGATATCAAACGATCCTGAAGCGCAAAATTTTGACATACTTTTTGTGGGGCATATGGATACGGTTTTCCCTGTCGGCTGGGGTAAAGATGTGCCTTTTAAAGAAAATGACGGCAAGATAAACGCACTTGGCGTGATAGACGATAAGGCGGGCGCTTTGCTATCTTTATACGTCATAAAGGACCTTGATCTAAGCAAGCTTAATGTGGCGGTATTTTTAAATTCCCACGAAGAAACGGGCTCAAATTTCACGAAAGATCAGATAAGAGAGTATGCCAAGAAGTCAAAATACTGCCTCGTGATGGAGCCTGCCAGAGAAGACGGCTCGATGGTAGCAACCAGAAAGGGTATGATAGCTTATACTATAGAATTTCACGGAGTCTCGGCGCACGCAGGAAATCACCCTGAGCGCGGTCGCTCGGCGGTAGTTGAGGCGGCGAATTTCATAGTGGAGCTTTCTAAATTAACCGACTTTAGCGCGGGACATACCTTTAACGCCATAATGACAAACGGCGGAACGGCGCAAAACGTAGTGCCTGATTTTGCTTCGGTAAATTTTGAGATGAGATATAAATTTGCCTCTTCAGTTGAGTTTTGTAAGCAAAAGCTGGATGAAATTCTAAGCAAACCCTTTGTGCAAGGCGTAACGCATAAGATAACCTTAACCAATGACGAAGGTCCTATGATAGATGAGGTAAATTTGCCAAAGATCAAAGCGGTGTTTGACGAAGTCGCAAAAGAAAGCGGAGTCAAAGTAAGCTGGGTCGATGCAGGCGGATTAAGCGACGGCAATATCGCATCTTCGGCGGGTTGCCCTACTATAGACGGACTTGGACCTACAGGCGGAAATATGCACTCAAAGAGCGAGTATCTGGTCGTGGATTCGGTAGTGCCAAAATGCAATCTTATCTTAGACGTCATTAAAAAGATAGTATAAATTTACTTTAGTAAAAGGGCTAAATTTAAATGCTCTTTTACTAAAATTTCTTGCAATTTCATACAAAAAAATAATTAATAATTAATAAAATAGCTTGTATAATAATTTTAACGGATTTTATACAGTATACAAACCAAAGGTATATGACTTTAAATTTATACTTAGCGGAACACGAAAATGATAGCTTATGATAAATTAAAAAAATCTCTACATCATACATCAAAAGCGCCATTTTATTTCTGGCTTATTCTAGTCGGATTTCTTATACATGTAGTATTTGAGTTTATATTTTTATATAACGGCAATAAGCTGATGATGACTTATAATATCATTAGTATAATCGTATTTGGCGGGGCTTTGAAATTTTTACAGCGGCACCAAAAGATAGCCGTACTTACCTGTTTTATAGAAGCGACTGTTTTTATAACCATTTCAACGATAAATCTAGGTTGGCATATGGGCTTTCAAACTTGGTTCGTGCCGTTTATAATCCTTTCCATAACGGTTCCTTTTAAAGAGCGTGGAGTGTTTTATTCGCTAGGAATTATTCAATCGATCCTATACATATACTTATACTTTTCAGCCAATCTTAAAATCCCTATCCTGCAGATAAATTCAGCCGATGATCTGCTGGTTAGGCTTAATATAATCTTTGCATTCATACTTATATTTTTCGTAGAGAGGGTGCTTAAAATTTCAAAAGCTATGGAGATGGTGTTTTTAAAAAATGAGATCGAGCATATAAAAAATATCGTAAAAACCGATGAACTTACGGGGCTTACGACAAGAAGACAGATGAACGATATACTAAAAAGTATCGATATGACTCAAGAGAAAAACGAGGGAAATTTCTATCTAATTTTTGGCGATATAGATCACTTTAAAGCGGTTAATGACACCTACGGACATGAGTGCGGAGATGTCGCACTGGCTGAGATATCGGCTATTTTAAAAAACGAGTGCAGAGTAAATGACATAATCTCTCGATGGGGTGGAGAGGAGTTTTTGATACTGATTAAAAGTGCGGGCAAAGAGGACAAGCTAAGCAAAGAAAAAGTCGAGAAAATTTTAAATCGTATCCGCAAAAAAATAGAGCAAAAAATCATAAAATACGAGGATATAATATTTTCGGTAACTATAACTTTTGGCGGTGTGAGTTCTTTAAATTTTAACAATATCCAAGATATGATCAGAGCAGCTGACGAGCAGATGTATATAGGCAAGAAAAGTGGCAGAAACAAGGTTGTTATACAGTAAACGCTACATTTTTTCTGCAAATTCCAATGCTTGATGCAATATGGATTTTAAATTTATATATTTTGTAAATTTGAAAAAATAATACGAATTTTAGATACTGTACCAAAGTACAATATATTTATATCCTTATTTATAGCTATAATTCTTACACAAAATTCAAAAAGGATGTTTAAAAATGCAAAATTTAGCAGGGATAATAAAACAAATTTCAGGCAATGTCATAGTGATAGATGCCAATGGGAACCAAAGAGTATTAAATGTGGGTGATAAGATAGCTATCGGAGATAAGGTTGTTACGCTTACCCCAGACTCAAAGGTAATTATTGCTACTATGAACGGAAAAGAAGTTGCTATACTTGGCAATGACGAGCTTGTCTTGGATCAATCTTTAATAGATTCAGGCTCTAATAGTAATGTATTAGCCGATATAAGCGGGTTACAAAAAGCTATTTTAGAGGGTCAAGGGGTTGAAAATTTAGAAGCTACAGCTGCAGGCGGTGGCACCGGAAGCAATAGTTTAGATGGAACTAGCTTATCATCAACAAATTTTACTGATTCAGGTAGCATTAGTAACGTATTTGAAGGCTTTGGTGATTTAAACAATACTACGCAACCACAGTTTCAGGCGTCTTCGTCACTAGGATCAACAGTTGCCAACAATACGGCAGAGCAAAGCAATCCTTTAATAGAACAACAAAATTCGACCGAATCAAACAGCTCTACAGAAGATACTAAGCCTAACGACTCAAATGAACCAAACAATCCAACTCAACCTGAGCCAAATGAGCCAAATCCGATAGAGCCTGCTGAACCAAATAATCCAACTCAACCTGAGCCAAATGAGCCTACTCAGCCAAGCTATCCTAGTGAGCCTAATCAACCGAATAATCCGACAGAGCCTACCGAGCCAAGTGAACCAAATAATCCAAGCGAACCGAGCGAGCCAAACACTCCAAACCAGCCAGACCCGAGTGAGCCAAATAATCCGAGTGAGCCTAGCAATCCAAGTAATCCAAATGAGCCAAACGAACCGCAACCTGTAACACAGATAGAAATTCCGTCTTCTGCGTATATAAGAGAGATGTCGGTATATAACGATGATAAAGTTACGACAGATAATAAACCTAATATAGAAGGAGCAACTCTAGCCGATAGCTCTACAGCCGAGATAGGCGGCAGAAAAACTAATTATTTTGAGGCCTTAAACAGCGAATTTGACGCCGATAAATCAAGCAGTATCGCAAATGACGGGAAATTTGATTTGAGTGATTATTCGACTCTATCTCCTTGGTTTACAAAAACTCTTCCCGAAAATTTTGAGATCGAAGTTAAAACAGCCGTAAAAGGCGAAGGAAAAGTAGAATTTGAAAAGGCTTATTTAAAAGTTCCTGAAGGGCAAGAATTTACCAAAGAGGACGGCTGGTATACAAATTCTAATAAAACCTTAATAATAGGCTCAGATAATGCAAAAGGACTTGTTATCACAAACGAAGCCGGCAAGGATAACCCTGACTACGAAGGCAAAAGAGTAATAGTCCTAGAAAACGGTGCTACTCCTCCTAGAATCTTTGGCGGAGATAATAGCGATGATGTAACCATAGACGGAGTGGATGTTGAGTTTGTCTCTACTGGAACAGGAGATGATATAGTGGCTTTAAAAAACGGCGCAAAAGTATTGACCGATATCAATACAGGTGACGGAAACGATCTGGTAACGGTAGAGGGTAAAAATACATCCGTAGAAGGTAGTATATTTACAGGTGCCGGAGATGACGATATAAACATAGTTGATTCTAAAGTAAAAGGCTCTATAAACAGTGGTGCCGGAGATGATGAGATAAAAGTAGATAGCGGCACAGTAGAAAAAAATATCTATGGAAGAGATGGCGACGATAATATAACTCTAGACAACAAAGCAATCGTAGGTGGAAACATAGAGGCCGGCAAAGGAGCTGGAGAGATAAATATACTTGAGGGCTCAAAAGTAAACAAGAAAATTAGAAGCGGTATAGAAGAAGAGTTTAACGCACAAGGAGATACGCCTATAAATCATGATTTCGCAGGCAATGTAGATGTTAGAGTCGATGGCGGCTCACTGGTTGTAGGATCGATAGACCTAAACGGAACAGGATTTAGAAATATAACCATAGACAACAACTCAACAGTAGGTGGAAACATACATGCAGGAGAGTACTCAGACTCTAAAGTAGTTGTCCAAAATAACTCTAAAGTAAATTTTACGATACTTGGAGAAGGCGGAAACGATACTATCATAGTAAAAGACTCTGAAATAGGAAAGAGCGCTGGTGAATTTTCTATCTTAAGCGACGTAGAAAGACCAAGAGAAGGCTATGATGGCAATGATACCATAGAGATAACAAATTCTAAAATTCATAAAAATATTGATGCCGGCGGAGGAGATGATAAGATAACTATATCAGGCGGATCTGTAGATGCCATATACGGTAATGAAGGCAATGATAATATCACCGTTAATGACGGAGCTAACATATCTAATACCATAGAAGGTAACGATGGTAACGACACTATAAGTATTGCTGGAACAGGAACTATCGTAAATCAAATTCACGGTAACTCAGGCGATGACTATATACAGATATCTGATGGTGCTAAAATTTTAAGAGAGGTAAATTCTGGAAATTCTACTGATTTAAATCTTGATACTCCAAATTTAGGCTCTACCACTAACAAAGCAGCTCACGATAAGATAGTGATAGAAAATGCCATGGTAGGAGATAAAGACAGTGGCGGTAACACTACAACGACAGGATACGTGTATACTAACGGAGCAGCTGAAGTCATCATAAAAAATTCTACTGTAACAGGCGATATTGAAGCTAAAAATCCAATTTATGAACAAAATATAAAAGTTAGCGAAGCTTCTGTTGTAGAAGGCAGCGTAAAAGGCGCTGACGGCGCTAAAGATACCGTAACGGTAGAAAACAGCGAGATAAAAGGAAGTATAGATACTCGCGGCGGAGATGATGTGATCAATACAAACAAAGCCGCTATCGGAGGCGAAGTCCAAGGCGGAGCGGGTCAAGACAACATAACCGTATCAGGCGGAAGCGCTCAGAAAGTAAGAGGCGGTGATGATAATGATCAAATTTTAGTAAATGATGGAGCTAAAATAGCAAATATAGTAGTCGGGGATAAGGGAGATGACATTATAAGAGTAACTGGGGAAGATACTCAGTCTAATATAGTTTGCGGTGGCGCAGACAGCGATCATGTTACGGTATCTAACGGCGCAAATGTCATAAATCGCGTAAATACCGGCGGCGGAACCAACGATAAGATCTTCGTACAAGATGCAAAAACTCTAATTGGAACCTTAGATCAAGATGGAAAAGCAGTAAATCCTGATCTAGGAAATATCATTAGCCAAGGCGGCTCTAATAGCATCGAGGTAAGCAAAGGCGCTACAGTAGTAGGAAATATATGGGCAAAAGGCGCTACAGGAGAGCAAACTATAGATGTAAAAAGCAACTCTAATATAATGGGTAATATTTTTGGCTCTAGTACAGCTAAAGATAATGTAACTATAGATAATGCTGTATTAAATAAAGATATAAGAACTTATGGTGGAGATGATAATATAGCTATCCAAAATGAATCCTTTATAGCAGGCAGCATAGCTACCGGTGAAGGCGACGATAAAATAACCATCACTAGCGAAAATACAACAATAAAAAGCTATGTATCTTCTCAAGAAGGAAATGATACTATACTTGTGTCAGATAAGGCAACTATAGGTACAACCGTCCATGCAGGCTCAGGAGATGATACTGTAACCATCAAAGATGAGTCTTCTGCAACCAATGTAGTAGGAAGCGATGGTGCTGATATTATATCTATTTTAAGCGGAGCTAAAATTACAAATTGGCTATTGGGAGATACTAAAACTCATGATAACAGCACAGCAGCATTAGAGCCTAATGCAGGTGCTGATACTATTATTGTAAGTGGCAAAGGAACTTATGTAGATAAGATAGGTACAGGAGAAGGTGATGACATTGTACTTGTAGAACAAGGTGCAGGCTCGAAAATAATACAAGCCGATGGAGGAAGTGACGATATAAAAGTTACAGACAAGGACACCTACGTTCAAGTGATAAACGGCAGACATGGAGATGATAACATCACTGTAGAAAAACAGGCTAAAGTTGATACGATAGTTGGCAGATGGGGAAATGATACCATAACCGTAACAGGACAAGGAACAACAGTTACTAATAGAGTTGAAGGTAATGAAAATAACGATACTATAAAAATTTTAGATGGTGCAAATATAGGCTCTACTGTCACAGGTGGCGCAGGAGAAGGAGGGTATGAGGACAACGATAATATCCTTATCGAAAATTCTACCATAAAAGGAAATGTAGAAGGCGGAGGCTGGGCTGGTAATGACAATATAAAAGTCTCCAATTCTATAGTAGAGGGCAAGATTGCCGGCTCTGTTGGCTCTAACGATTCTAACACTTTAGAGCAAAATATCACAGTTAGTGACGGTTCAATAATAAAAGGCGATATCACCGGCACTGATAACGGTAAAGAGAATATAGTCATACAAGGCAATGGCACCATAGTTGAAGGCTCTATTAAAACTTATGGACAAGATGACAGTATAACAGTAAAAGATGGGGCTAAGATATCTTCAGCCATAAACAGCGGTGAAGGAAATGACGTAATCATTGTTCAGGGCACAGGCTCCATTTTAGAAAACGGCGTAGCTGCATACGGTGGAAATGATATCATAAAAGCGTCAGATGGAGCAAAAATCATGGGAAATATACATGGAGGTGCAGGTGACGATATCATATCATTAATCGGTGAAAATACTAGTGCAAGCGCTATATTTGGAGCGGAAGGAAATGATATTATAGTAAAGGATAGCAAAGCATCTTCAAATAGCACAAGTGGCGATAATATCATTATAAGCAACGATGGAAATTTAATTATAAACGATATAGAAAGTAGTAAAAGCATAGATCTTTCAAATATATCTAAGGCTACAAACGATATAAAATCAATCGACTTGTCAAAAGTAAATGGTGCTACATTAAACATATCGGCGCAAGACGTGCTAGACATAAACAAAACCACAGGCGAAACGCTTAATATCACAGGCGGTAGCGATGATACCGTATCTGATAAAAGCAGCTCAACATGGACTAGCAAAGATAACGGCTCATCTGATCAGTATTCAACAGAGCTTAACGGCGAAACGGTCATCATAAACATAGATAAAAATATCTCTACCGACCTATAAAATTTCAAAAACCACAAGCGCTCTATAAACTGCAGGGTGTTTGTGGTTATCTTAAACCACTTATATAAATTTAATCTGCAAATTTTACCCACCAAAATATCAGCTGAAAAATTGCCAAAGAAATGTATAATATCAATCGCAAATATAATCAAACAGATGATAATCTCTACAAGGATTATAATGATAAATTATACTCTACAGCAAATTTTTGGCAAAAACAAAATTTGGGCAGGCGTTCTTGCCACGGTGATGGGATTTTTCTCGGACGTATGCCAGCCTCTAGCTCCTTTTAGCAAATATCTGTTTTTTGCAAGCATTATCATAACTTGTGTGCTGTTTTTAGCATATATAGCGCTATCCAGCCTGCGAGAAAAGGTTTTGCCCGTTATAGTGTTTTCAGTTTTTTCCGCACTTGCAACAGGAGCCATGTACGGACTTCAAAAGATCGATGATCAAGGAGAGGATAAGGGATTTTTAGCTGCCTCTATACCAATTTTTGAAGATATGCAAAAAACGCTTGGAATCATTAGCCAAGACATATCCGAGATAAAAAAAGACACCGCCGACATCAAAACATCGGTTAAAACAGTTGATGAAAAGATAGACAAGCTAATTGACGGTATCGGCAAACAAAGCGGCATAGTCCCGGAGCCTAAAACAGCGCAAGAATTTTATCACAATGCTAGAATTTACGAGTTAAACGGCGATTATGCAAATGCCAGAAAAGCTTACGTTAAGTATTTTACATTTGAAGATCACAAGCTTGATCCACATATTAGATTTCAAAAATTCCTAAAAATTCAAGAAGGCAAAGCGGGTGCCAGAGAGCTTTATAACGAAATGTTTGGCTCAAGCTCGAGTGAAATAGATAAGTACGCAAAGATACTTTTAGAAGACGCAAAAGAAAAGAGCGAGCGACTTTTAAATTTCGTTAAAGTAAATCCAGAATTTGCGCCTGCTTATTACGAGCTAGCTAGACAGCACTCAAAAGCCCTTTTGGGCGAGCAAAGCCTTAATGATAAAAAGCTAGAAAAAGAGTACATCAACAAATTTTTAGAGCTAAACGACAAGGGCAAGCTGGCAAGATACTTTATCGACAAAGAAGAGCTGGACTCTCAAATAAAATATGCAAAAGAGCGAAAGGCTGAGCTTGACAATATAGATGAAGGCCTCTTTAAAAATCCAATTTCAGCGGATAGAATGCATACAAATTCATCTTGGCAGCTAAGCCTTAACATAGCCGATAAGCCAGCGGAAATTTTTTATAGGATAGACGGGCAAGGCGAGTTTATCAGCACGGGATATATCGATGGGGCGGCATATCAAGATAGCGGTAAAAAATGCCGCAAAAGCTTGTTCGTATCTCAAACGAAGCTCAAAGCGTGAAAGAATTTATAGAGTTTAAATACATCGATCAAAACGGAAAAGAGAGTGAAATTTTTAAGTATGAGTGGTTTAGCAAGAGTGCGGATGGTGAAATTTTAGACCCAAAAGCTCAAAACGATATAAAAATTCTTAAACAAACGCAGGCTTATTGGTTCACTAAAGAGTCGCGAAGAGCGCCTTGGATTGATGGTGATACGAATTACTATCTATATTTTTCACACCTATTTTCTTACGCAGACGGTATAGAAAAGATAGAGTACGGCATCGACTCTGACGATGTAAATACCGTACTAGAAAAACCATATAGCACGGATAGCGATAAAAATTTACTCAAAGTGGATCATAAATTTAATAAAATTGTCGTTAGGGTGTATTTCAAAGACGGCACCGATAGTGGGGTTGTGGAGTATAAATTCAATTAAAGCCAAAGCTTATCTGTGGCTTTAATTTGTTTTTATCAAAAAAATAAAATAAAGCGAAACTACCTCAGCCGCTCTATTTTAACGCCTTAAATTTCGCCTTTATTCATATCTCGCTTACAATTTTTTTATAACAATCATCAAGCAGATCTTTGTAATCTTTATTTATATAGCAATGAAAAAGTTGATAGTAGTATTTTAAAGTCATGCTTGTGGCTTCTTCTTTTGAAAGAATTTCATCTTTTACATCTTGAAGTATGGTTTTATTAAACCTTAAACAGATATCGTTAAAGTCATTTACGTTTAACTCGTCTATATAGCCGTCTTTTATGCAATTTTCAAGCATAGAATAGCTTCTTTGATGAAGATTGTTCGAGCGAAACATCTTGCCTAAAAATTCAGGCAACTTTTTGTGTGCTTTATTTGGAAAAAGCTTATAATACTCCTCTATATAGTTATCAAATTTTCCGTCATTATGAGCAAAAAACAAAAGCTCGTAAATTTCAGGTTTTTCATAGGAATAATCGCAAAAGCATTTGCAAACTCTCATATAAACTTCTATAGAACTTTTACATTCGGCTATGCAGGTCGAGATCGCTTTATTGTAAGTTTCAAGTTGATCAAAAGTAGCCAAAAACACCAAATGCGTAAGATTGTCAAAATAATTATAAAGCGTAGCGCTTGAATACCCAGCAAGGTGTGCGGTATTTCTTATGTTTACCGCACGCACCCCTTCTTTTTCTATTATTTGATTTGCCGCATCGATAAAATACTTCATCATGCGCGCGCGTTTTATTTTGTTTCTTTCATCTTTACCCATATTTTTATCACTCTATTTTATTAAATTTTAAAGTTTAATTATTAGATAATTAAACTTAATATGAAGTAAAAATAAGCTTAAATAAATTTTCAAACCAAATCCTAGCCAAATCTATACTCTACTCCAAATGTTCCGTTTGGATATTCCCATTTTTTGATAATATTTTTTTCGCAAAGCACTCTACAAGTTCCGCATTCAAGGCATCCTGCATAATCAAAATGAGTATTTCCGTTCTCATCTTTTTTATATAAACCAGCGGGGCACGCTATCTCAAGCTTTGCAAATTCGTTCATATCGATATTTTCGGTTAGTTCTATATGAGCATTGCTCTCATCTACGAAAAATTTATCAAGACTTAATTTTGCATCTACATTTACGCTATTCATATCGATTTTACCCCTTTATAAGCATCTTTTAACAAATTCATATACCCGACCTCTTTCATACGAGGCAAAATTTTATTTCTAAGCGGTGTGCTGGCACCTTTAACTACGAACAAATCGCGCATGATTCCACTCATCATCTTTGGATAATCTTTAAAAATTCTCTCGTTATCTAAAAATTTTGGAAGATCTTTATACAGCTTAAGATCTTTCATCACAAAGCTATTTTCAAGCTCTTTATCGTATTCCGCCATAGAATTTGCGCTAAAATCGCCCGCTTGCTTGGCTTTTATTATAGTATTTGCAGCCGCCACGCCACTTTGCACGGCCAAATCCATACCGCGAACGGAGTAGCCTACATTTAGACAAAGACCTGCCGCATCGCCTGCTACTATGACGCCGCTATCGCTTAGTTTTTTTATCGCTCCAAGTCCGCCTTCAGGCACGATGTGAGCCGAGTATTCGGTAGTTTTGCCGTTTTTAATAAGCGGCTTTATTGCTGGATGATTTTTAAAATTTTCAAGCATTTGAGGCACGCTCATAGAGCTTTTATGTGAGTTATGCAACCCAAAAACCACTCCAAGCGATATAGAAGTTTCGTTTGTGTATAAAAATCCTCCGCCCATTAGGTTATTGCTTGCACTCCCCGCAAACAACCAAGCCACCCCCTCGTTGTCATTTACATTAAATATATCTTCAAGCCTCTCTTTGCCAAGCTCAATTATCTCTTTAACACCGACGGCACAGGTGTGAGGATTTAGTTCTACACCAAGACCGTATTTGGATGATATAGTAGAGTTCGCGCCATCTGCAAGGATAACTGTATCTGCCTCCATCTCTTCTCCGCCGGCTATTACTCCGCAAATTTTGCCATCTCTTTTGATAAGATCATCTACGCGAATTCCCGTTATGATACTTGCGCCGGCTTCTTCGGCTTTTTCCCCTAGCCAAGCGTCAAATTTAACCCTTAACACCGAATATGAACGCTCAAATTTATCTTCCGTATGCTTTAAAGCGTAGTCCATAGTTACGTTTTCATCTTCGGTCATAAAAGATAATCTTTCGCGGGTTATGAGTCTCTCAATCGGCGCACTGCTTGCAAAATCCGGAAATACGGGCTCTAAACTATGTGCGTAAATCCGCCCTCCGCTTGTATTTTTCGCTCCTATCATATTTCCGCGCTCTATTATAAGCACTTCAAGCCCCTCTTTAGCAAGCAGATATCCCGCTATACAGCCCGCGATTCCTCCGCCAACGATAATGGTGTCAAATTTCTCTTCTGCCATCTTTATCCCTTTTTTATAAATTTACGAATTCTCTTTTAAATGCTCGCTTCTAAGAACATTTTTTCTTACTTTGCCCGTACAGGTTCTAGGCAGCGATGAATAAAACTGCACGAAGCTAGGCACCTTAAATTTAGCAAGCCCCTTAGCGCAAAATTCTCTGATCTCATTTTCGCTTAAGTTTTCGCCCTCTTTTAGCACTACACAAGCTTTGATAAGTTCGTTATTAAACCCGTCAGGAACTCCTATAATCGCCGCTTCTAGAATTTTCTCATGAGAACCTATATAAGTTTCAAGCTCTACGCTTGAAACATTTTCGCCCGCTACTTTTATCAAATTTATATCCCGATCTACGAAATAAAAATACTCATCCTCATCGACATATCCGATATCTCCCGTATGTAGCCAACCTTCACTGTTTAAAACCTTTTTAGTAGCCTCTTCGTTTTCGTAATATCCGTTAAATATCGTCTTACCGCGCTCGCCTTTGATTAAAATTTCACCCTTTTGTCCAGCCTGAAGCTCAGCCCCGCTCTTATCCACTATCTTAGCCTCATAGCAAAAGCCCACTCTTCCGATGGAAGGAAATTTGCGAGTTTCATTTGGTCTATCACCGATTAAACCTACCACGGTTTCGCTCATACCGTATGATTTTAAAAGGCTCTTTATACTAAAACGAGTCATAAATTTTTTAATCTCTTTTTGGCTGATGTTTAGATAAAAGAGCATTTCACGCAAAGAGTGGCTTTTTTCATTGGCTTTTACCGGTTGAAGAGACATGGTGCATATCATCTTTGGTATGCATTCTGTTACGCTTGCCTTATGAGCGATTATCTGATCCCAAAATTTATGCGCCGAATACCTCTCAAGCAATACAAAAGTAGCTCCCGCAGCAAATGTAGGCATCATGGCGGTACATTGAGCATCTATATGCCAAAGCGGCATAGCGGTCAGATATACATCATCTTTTCGCAAATTTATCTGCCAAGAGGTGTAGTATCCTGCAAATATAAGATTATAATGCGTTATCATTACGCCTTTTGGAAACGATGAAGTACCAGATGTAAATATAATTTCAGCCGTAGCGAGATTATCAAATTCATCTTTTTTATACTTAAATTTGGCACTTTGCGCCTCTATCTCTTTTTCATAGTTTATATGTTTACAATTTGCGTTTCTATGCGTTCTTGCAACCAAAATTCCATTTTTAAATTTATAGTTTTTCGTCTCGATCTGCTCGTAAATTTCTACAAATTCACTCTGAGTTATTACCAAAACGGGTTTTGTTTTTTGAATAATAAACAGCGTGTCGGCATATACGTAATTAGCATTTACGGGGACGGCTACTGCGCCAAGCTTTGCTATGGCAAAGAAATTTACTATATACTCAATGCTATTTAGCATATGAATAACTACATTTTCGCCCTTTTTTACACCTAAAGAGGAGAGCAGATTAGCTGATTTATTAATCTGCTCGTTAAGCTTTGCATAAGATAGGCTTGAGACATTTGCATTTGAATCTTCATAAACGATAGCTGTCTTTTCTCCGTGAGAAGTCGCCAGCTCGTCAAAATACTCACGCAGAGTTCTCTTACCTATCATATCCATTTTATTTTCCTACTCTGATTATCTTTTCGCTATTTAGTTTTGATATTTCATCTTCACTATATCCAAGATGAGTCATGATATCAGCCGTATCTTCGCCATAAGCAGGCATTGCACGCCAAATTTTGCAAGGATTGTTTTTAAATTTAGGCATGATATTTGGACCTTTATACTCTTTTCCGGCAGAATTCTTCCATGTTGCAAAGCTATCTCTTGCGATGTATTGAGGGTTGCTTTGAAGCTCGCTTACCTCAAGCACTTTTGCACCGGCCACTTTTAAACCCGCCAAAATTTCAAGCGCTTCGGCAATAGTTTTTGAGCCGAAGAATTTATCAAGCGCCGCTTCAAAAGCATTATTTACTCTCATTTTGCGACTGATTAGCTGAGTTCCTTCAGGCACGTCATCATTTCCATAAAGCTCGCTAATGCCGATTAGTTCAAACATATCTTTTACTTGGCTAACTCCAACCACTTCAAAGACAATATATCCGTCCTTGCAAGAATAAAGCCCGCAACCTGCGTAAAGCGGATCTTTGCCTTTTATCATCCTTGGGCACATCTCACCGCCATTTAGATAATCCATCATGTAGTATTGTCCCACACGCAACATAGCTTCATACATCGCCACATCGATACTCTCGCCCTTACCTGTTCTTTGAGCGTTAAACAAGGCCGCTAAAACCGCACTTGTAACCGTAAAGCCCGAAATATAATCGGCAGTATAAGGAAAAGCCGGCATTGGCTGGTTTTGATCTCCGTTTTGGATCAAATATCCGCTAAAAGCCTGCGCTATAGTGTTATAAGCGGCTAAATTTGTGTATTCGGGATCACCGTATTGTCCAAAGCCTGAAAGGTGAGCGATTACAAGCTTTGGATTATGGCTCCAAAGAACCTCATCGGTTATGCCTTTTTTTGCAAATGCAGGACCCTTGCTAGCTTCTATAAATATATCGCTCTCTTTTATAAGCTTATAAAATACCTCTTTGCCCTCTTCGCTAAACAAATTCAGAGAAAGAGCATATAAATTTCTGCGGCTTAGCTCTTTATAATTTTCCTGAACACGGATAGTATCGGGATATTTTGAGTTTTCTATCCAAATAACCTCTGCACCCCATTCGGCAAGCATTTGAGCAGAAAAAGGTCCCGCAATCTCCATTGCGGAAAAGACCACTCTAACGCCGCTTAGAGGACCAAATTTCGGAGTATTAAATTTCATTTTATTTCCTTTGTGGCAAATTTCTTAGTTGTATAGCTTTAATCTATCTGAAGCGATAATTTCATCTCTTATCGGTCTTAAATTTTTATCTATATTTTTTAAGCACCGCACGACCAAGAGTTAAAATTTGCATCTCATCAGAACCGCCTGAAAGCCTATCAACTCTTAAATCCCTCCAAAATCTTGAAGTTCTATGTCCTGTTACGCCAATACCGCCAAGTACTTGAATAGCCTGATCCACAACCTCAAAAGCCTTGTTTGCGCAATAAAATTTGCACATAGCGCTCTCGCCCGTTACATTCATGCCCTGATCCATCTTCCAAGCTGTCTCATAGACCATATTTTTCATCGCGTTTAGCTTCATTGCCATGTGAGCGAATTTTTCTTGGATAAGTTGGGTTCTGCCGATAGCCTCGCCAAATTGAACGCGTTGGTTTGCGTATTTTGCAGCATCCTCAAATGCGCAATATGCTATTCCGTAGTTCGTGCAAGCGACTAAAAATCTCTCTGCGTCAAATTCCTCTTTAACGCGGTTAAATCCATTGCCTTCGGTGCCAAACATATCTTTTTCTTCAAGTTCGACATTATCAAGCACGATTTCGCAGCAGCTATCCATTCTAAGACCTAGTTTATCAAGTTGGGTTAGTTTTATACCCGGCTTACTCATATCCACAAACCACTCGGTAAATATAGGTTTTTCGCTTGCACTATCTCTAGCCATAACCACTATATAAGGAGTATGTGCGCTTGAAGTTATAAAGCACTTTTGTCCGTTTAGATACACCTTGCCATCTTTTCTTGTGTAAGTTGTCTTAAGGCTTCCCACATCACTTCCCGCGCTTGGCTCTGTAATGGCCGAATTCCACATCTGTTTTCCGGTGCCACAGAAAGCAAAAATTTTATCTATCTGCTCTTGTGTTCCATATCTTAAAATAGTACTAAAGCCCGGAAGTTGATAAAGCACATATGTAGGCGCGCCACATCTGCCAAGCTCTTCCCATATGGCAGTTAGCGTAACCCAATCAGCCCCCATGCCGCCATTCTCTTCAGGAAGAAGCATAGTATCTACTCCAAGCTCGGCAAGCTCTTTGACCCATTTGATAGGATACTCGTGGTTTTCATCGCATTTTGCAAAATACGCCTCCCAGTTTTCTCTCTCCATAAGTTCTCTAACGCCTGCAACAAATAGTTGCTGTTCATCGGTTAAACTAAAATCTATCATCTTATTTCCTTTAATTTTATTTATGCAGCCAAATTTAGCCGCCCAAGATAATCGCTACGCTATTTAAGCTCTGCGTCCTAAATTTAATACCACTTACTTCTTTTAGCGTCTTTAAAAAACGCAATCAATATGATTATATTTACGAAAAATAACGGACAACCTCCTGCAATAATAGCAGTCTGAATAGGTTTAAGACCGCCAAGAGCAAGAAGAGTAACACCTATAACACCAACTAAAATAGACCAACCAACCCTAACCCAAAGAGGTGGCTCATCATATCCGCTAGCTTCTTTGCAAGTACTCATAGCAAGCGTATATGAGCAAGCGTTTACCAAAGTAACTGTTGCGATAAAGCACAAGATAAAAAATCCCCATATAGTTAAAGTAGACATAGGAAGAGCCGCCCAAGTCTCGATTATACCGCGAGCAAGACCATGAGTGCTTATAATCTCAGGCAAATTTATAGATCCGGTTATAAGTATATTCATCGTGTTGCTTCCTAAAATAGTCCAAAGAGTCCAAGTAGTAACCGTAAGTCCTGCGACCATGCCTATACAAAGCTCGCGAACTGTACGACCGCGAGAAATTCTCGCTAAAAATATACACATCTGAATGCCGTATACTACCCACCAAGCCCAATAAAATACAGTCCAACCTTGCGGGAAGCCGCCTTTGCCTATCGCATCGGTGTAAAATAGCATTCTGCCTAAGTTATTAAACATAACGCCCACACTATCGGTAAAATAGTTGATGGTAAATGTTGAAGCACCAATTATCACTACCCAAGCAAGCATAATTATCATAAGATAGCTTCTAACATCACTTGCTATTTTAATGCCTTTATTCAATCCAAAAGCAACACAAATGGCATTAAATACAACCCAACAAGTAATAATCATAGTATCAAGCTGAAGAGTTCTTTCTATACCAAAAAGCCACTGAATACACTCGGTAACAAGCGGAGTAGCAAGACCAAGGCTTGTTCCCATAGCCAATATCAAAGCCACTATATATAAGTTATCTACCAATATACCAAACCAGCCGTTTGCTAACTTTTCACCGACTGCAGCCTCTATCGTACCGCTTGGTCTTACGACGTTAATCTTTTTAACAAACAAGAAGTATCCAAACGCAACCGAAAGCAAGCTATAAGTAGCCCAAGGAAGCGGACCCCAGTGAAAAAGGCTATATGCAAGACCTAGCTCTTTAGCCTGAACGCTCATAGGTTCATAGCCAAAGGGGGGCGTAGTTACGTAATAGTAAATTTCAGCCGTTCCCCAATAAAGAACAGCCGCAGAGGTACAACTAGCAAACATCATAAAGATCCAGCTGATAGTACTAAATTCCGGCACATCACTCTCGTCGCCTAGCTTTTTATTTTTCATAGGTCCAAAAACAAGCCAAAACCAGCCTATGACCATTATGACCATATACCACTCAAAAGCCCATCCCCAAGAGCCTGTAACGTAAGCAAAAGTCGCATTTATAACGCGATTTGCCGCATCCAAATCTCTAACAACCAGCCAGCTTAAAATACCGACTGCGATAAGCGAAGGAAAGAACACCTTAGGTTCAATACCAACCTTTCTTGCTTTCATCTTAAACCCCTTTATTAAGAAATATTGAGTCAAAACCATAATTTCAAGTCATTAAAAAGCCAAATTTGTATTTCAAGTTCTAAAAACAGCCTATTTTTAACAAGAACTATACAAGTATCGAGAATTTGATGCTTGAAAAACAATAAAAACGCAAATTTAAAAAACAAATTTATAATCGTGCTATTTTAATAATCACGATATTTTTATAATCATGATTATATAATAACTATGATTAAAATGTCAAGGATTTTATAAATAATTTTAAGTAATATTTGAATTTAAATTTTAATTCAATTTCTACGATGAATATAATTTTATAAAGATACTATTTTATAACTTTACTGCTGAAATAGCGAAAGCTAATTAAATAAGTAGGTATTTAGAAATTAATTGATAATAACGCGATTTTAATTCAAAATTTTTTCAATAAAAATAATTTAAAGATAAAATATGGATATTAAGCTTAAATGATTTATTGGTTTTAAAATCCCATATAAAAAATCTTAAATCATATAAATTTTTTAATAAAATTCGAACCGTCTCTCATAGCTTCTTTTGCAATCGGCATCATCCTTGAAAAATGCAAAAATGCATGTATAACGCCTTTATACTCTTTAAATTCACTTTGATTATACTGTTTTAAAATTTGATATAAAGCCACGCTGTCATCTTTTAAAGGATCGAATTCACAAGGCGCGATAAAGCAAGGCGGCACATCTTTGGTTAAATCGGCATTAAAAACATTAACAAAAGGAGACTGCGCATCTTTTTTATCAGCCAAATACTCATTATAATAATACTCAAAGTCTTCTTCTCTAAGCCAATCTATCTCGCTACCGTAAAGCGTGCGAGTTACAGAATCTTTTAGTCCAAAAAGTCCGTAAAACAAAGCCATAGCCTTAACAAAGCTCACATCTTTACCCATATTTCGCTGATAAAGATAAGTTCCCATGCACATATTTGCACCACAGCTATCTCCCGCATAAGCTATCGAATTCGGATTTATTTTAAATTCGCTTGCATTTTTTATGACATGCTCTATCACACAGACGCACTCTTCAAGCTGAGTCGGGAATTTCTCATCAGGAGCTAAAGTATAATCTATGCCTATCACTGCACATCCGCTAAATTCGGCTATGGTTTTCATGATTCTATCGTGAGTATTAATACTTCCGACAACCCAACCGCCTCCATGTATGAAAAATATAGCCTTATACTCATCTTGTTTGCTAGGGTAGTGTGCCACGGCTTTAACGCTTCTATTTTTAAACTCAACTTGAAATTCTCTGCTTTCAAACATCAAAGGAGGATTTTCGTTCCAGAATTTACGCTCATCTTCATAATTTTGTCTCATCTGTTCGTTTGTCAGAGTTGCCGAATCAAGCTCCTTAGCGCTTGAGAGTTGATACTCTATAACGAGCCTCATATCATCTGAAATTTTATCCATTATATTTATTTTATTTTTTGTATTCATAGTAGTCCTTTTATAGTGTTATACGGTATCGCCCAGAAAATGATCAAAAATGCCGCCATTGAAAATCCCGCAGCTATCAAAAGATATCCATACATCTTATCTATCTTATAATCCTTCTCATTTCTTTCGCTTTGCGGAATTTTATGAAGATTGTTTTGAAATTCTATCTCTTGCTTAGTTGGTTTTTGTCCAAACGAACCAAAGATTGCACAAGCTACGCTTATAAAAACTCCTATGAAAAACGGATCAAAGAAATTTTTAAGAGGCACCTCGGCGAATTCTACAAGCATTTTACTGATTAAATACCCGAAAAAACCGCCCATCATCGATAGATACGCACCTCTTTCGGTTAGCTTCTTACTCCACACACTGGCAAAAGCCAAAAAACCCCATGAAGCAGCGATGATAGTACTTGCAAACCAAGCTATAATACGAATACTCGCAAGATCAAAATATGCCACGATGAGTGCGATAATGCTCACGATAAATACAACCATTCGAGTAAAATTCACCTGAGACTTATCGTCTTTAAACTCAAGCCCAAATATATCGTTTGCCAAACTAAAGCTAACAACCGATAAAAACGTAGTTGCCGAACTTAGTCCCGCCGACAAAATACCCGTTAGCAAAAATACTCCTAAAAATTCGGGAACAACTTCATAAGCGGCCCAAATTATAACTTGTTCGGGATTATTCATATTTGGATTTAGTTCTATAACGCTAATTGCAATCACATAAAGATAGTGTAAGAAAAATACTGTAAGAAGAGCGGAGATCACTCCCGATCTAAAAATAACGTGTTCATTTTTAGCCATCAAATTTCGTCCCGCCTGCCAAGGGCTCACACCAACCGTAATCATCCAAACTATCCCAAGCGTCACTCCGTAGCTAACTATATCAAACACGCTTCCGCCATGAGTGTTTCCGTGATAGCTAAGCAGATCTTTGGGTGAATTTTCATTTTTTATCAAATTTTCAACCAGATTAGAAACTCCGCCAACCTCATTAAAAACGAAATAACCGACAAGAAGTGTCGATAATAAAAAACATATACACATAGCCGTATCAATTATAATGACGCCTCTTGAGCCTGAATAAATAGTAAAAAGCACTATACAAACCCATGCCACAAAAAGACAGGTTAATCTATCAAGTCCGCTTAGAGCCTGCATCAAAATAGCAGTCCCCGTTATAACGCTAAGCAAATAGGCACTAAGCGACACAACCGTGATAATTCCTGCAAATCTTTGAATTCTTTTGCTGTTAAAACGCATAAAAAAATAGCTTGGCATGGTATTTACTTTAACGCGTCTTATATATCTTCCAAAATAAAGAGGTCCTAAGATATAACCGCAAGCACAAATTACATTTATAAGAAAAATAGTTGAGATATTACCGCTATAAGCATAAGCGGTATCGCCCATGAAGCCGTTAGTGCTAAGCATTGAGGCAAACATGGTTCCCGTGATAAAAAGAGTTGAAGCGTTTCTTCCGCTAACATAATAGTCTTCTAAATTTTTAACTTTCCTGCCAGCATAAAAACCTATCATAAGGTATATGCAAATACCTATAAAGACACCTATTATGTATATATTCATGGCTTGATGCTTTTATTATTTTTCTCTTCGTAAGATAGGCTGATGTTTAATATGAAGCCCGTTAAAACTAGGCAAAAACCTACAAACAATGAAAATATTATTTCGCCCATATTCGCATCCTTTGCTTTATGCTTTTAAGAACTTAACTACCTTAAATTCTTAAAAGCATAACTTTAAGCCTAAACACAAATTTCTCCCTCATAAATTTTACGAGGGAGAAATTTATCTATATCATTTGCCTTTCCAATTAGGCTTTCTTTTTTCCATAAATGCAAGAGGACCTTCAATTCCATCTTCCGTTTTTTCTATATACTTATATGAATTGTCGCTTAATCTCATAGCATCTTCAAGAGACATGGATGGGGCGGCATGCAAAATTTCTTTTGTTATCTGAAGGCTTATAGGGGCATTTGCAGCTATTTGCTCTGCAAGTTCGATTGCTTTATTCATAAGCTCTTCTCTTTCAACTACGTAATTTACGATACCGATCTCTTTTGCCTCTTCAGCGTATATAAGCTTGCCTGTTAAGCAAAGCTCCATTGCAATTTTGCGAGGAAGCTCTCTTGCCATTCTTACAAGACCGCCAGTTGAAGCGATTAATCCTACTTTAACTTCAGGCAAGCCAAACCTAGCCTCTTTTACGGACACTATCAAATCGCAAGCTACGGCTATTTCCATACCGCCGCCTACTGCTGTACCGTTTACTGCACAAATTATCGGTTTAGGGCAAAGTCTATTTGTTAGTCCTCCAAATCCATGCTCAGTAACCGTTTGACACTCTCCTGTTTCTGCTAATTCGCTTAAATCTTCACCTGCGCAAAACGCTTTTTCACCCGAACCGGTTACTATGATTACCCTTACTGCATTATCTTTGCTTGCCATATTTAAAATTTCTTCCATTTTGGCCGAGGTTGCACCGTTTAGCGCATTTCTCTTTTCAGGTCTGTTTATAGTAAGGATTAAAATTCCATCCTCTCTAAGCTCGCTAATAACTTCATTTGAACCATGATAATCTCTCATTTTAACTCCTTATTTAAAAGAATTTATAAGCGCAGGAACGACTTTATACAAATCACCGACTATTCCGAAATCCGCATAATCAAAAATAGGCGCATTTTTATCTTTATTGATTACGATGATTTTGCCCGCATCCTTTACGCCGACCATATGTTGAATTTGACCCGAAATTCCGATTGATATATAAATTTCAGGCTTTGGCATAACACTTGAAATACCTATATATCTCTCATGCTCCATCCATTTTTCGCCTTCTGCTATAGGACGAGAGCATCCTAGTTCGGCACCTAAAATTTCGCACAATTCGCGAGCCATAGCGATATCTTCCTCTTTTGCTATACCGCGACCAATAGCCACAATACGTTTTGCCTTATTTAAATCAATGCTGCTAGCCTGTTTCGGAAGCTTTTTAATACATTTTATAGCTACTTTCGGTTCTATAAATTCAAGCGTTTTAGCCTCTTTGTTGCCATCGAAATTTGAAGCAGCAGCTGCAAATGCACCGCTATTTACCACTACGATAGCGACTGGGGAGTTTATCCTCTCGGTTCCTATAGCAAGTCCGCCATAAACCATTCTTTTGCAAACCACAGAAGCGCCATCTAAATTTATTTCGCTTACTTCGGTACTAACGCCTGCTTTTAAATTTGCCCCGATCAAGCTAGCCATAGCCTTACATCTTCTTGTGTTTGGCATAAGGACCAAACCGTTTTGAGACTCTATAACTTTAGATATACTCAAAGCAAAATTTTCACTCACAGCATCGCTTGGTAAGGCATACACTTCATCAGCCCCAAATTCAAACGCTCTTTTTGTCGCATCATTTCCAATCACAAAGCAAATGACCTTTTCGCCAAGCTCTCTTGCTCCACCCATAACTTCCTCAAGGCGATTTGCGCTGTCGCTAAAAACCCATACATTAGAAACTTTACTCATTTTCGCCTCCTTAATTTAATGCTTTTTTGAAATTTGCAACAAATTCAGCTATCTTATCGTCAGAATCGCCTTCAACTATAGTCTTTAGCCTATCTTTTTTCTTAGGAGCCTTGATCTCTTCAAGCTTTACAAGTTCGCATGGCTCATATTGAGACGCTACATTATTTATAGGCTTTTTAGCAGCTGCCAAAATAGCTTTCATTCCAGGGATTACCGGAGTGTTTATGTCGGTTGAAACACAAATAAGCGCAGGAAGAGGGATCTCAAGCTCTTCTACTTCGCTCTCAAGCTCTCTTTGAACCACTATCTTTGAACTATCGACTGATAAAATTTTGCTCACACCATTTACAGATGGGATATTAAGTAAAGCACCCGTTCTCATACCGACCTGACCCGCAAAAAAATCAGATGAGCCGTCAGCGCATATAATCAAATCATAACCCATGGTTTTTACCGCATCGGCAAAAATTTCAGATGTATTGTGAGATAAAAGATTTTCAAACTCATCTTTTGTAACTACGTTTAGTTCGTCAGCACCTCTTGACAAGATATCTTTTCTAACTTTTGTATTTTCAAGATACTTGCCTCCTATGCTAACTACTTTTACGTTGGCATCAGCAACCAAATCTTTGATATCAACTGCCGCTTGAAGAGCGTTAAGATCAAATTGACTAATTTTTGGATTTGACTTACTAATATCAAGCGAACCGCTACTGTCTACAAGAATATCTTGTTCTTCCGGAACAACCTTGCATCCCACTAGGATATTCATCTGTACTCCTTGTATTAAATTTATCATATTTACTAATCGCGATATTTTTATAATCGTGATTATATAATAACTATGATTAATTTGTCAAGAGTTTTATAAATAATTTAAGATAATATCAATATTTAAATTTTAATTAATATTAAGTTTTTAAATAGATTATATAGTAACTATTTTGATATTTTAAAATGACAGCCTTATATCATCAATTTATCTTAAAAGAACTACCAATAGCACAATAAAATACTGAAATGATTTAAACTTTTATTTTTTAAAATTAAGTTCTAAATTTAAATATAATTAGAGTAAAATGCTGTATATTTATAATACAAAAACCAAGATAAAACTATATTTTCTGATCTAGTATAGTATTACAAATCCAAATCAAACTAAAAGCTTCATCATTGTTAAACAATAAAAATACTAATATAAAAAAGTCCGGTCATAGGATTCGAACCACTGTCCAAAAAGCAAACATATACTTTTGTAATAAAATATAATCATACGAACCTTCTAAGTCATACTTTATTAAAAAGTGAGTCACTTGTTTAAGTTTTTATCTAGTGACTCACTTTTTTTCGGAATAGAGTAGAATCAATAAGAAATTTAAGGAAAGAATAAGAAAAGTTTAAGCAAAAATAGATCAAAAATCAAAGAAAAATAGTTGATTCTAAGCTCGTATTCAAGGCTTTTTAAGAACTTTTTGGGAAGAAAAAGAATAAAACGGAAAAATAAAGAAAAAAATGGAACTGAAAGGAAATGGCTCCGGATGCTGGATTCGAACCAGCGACCAATCGGTTAACAGCCGACTACTCTACCGCTGAGCTAATCCGGAATAAGTTGTTAAGAAAGCGTTATTATAGAGAAAAACATTCGTTTTGTCAATTAATTTTAGCTTAAATTCTTGGCTTTTGTGGATAATTTTGAGATACTATTCAAATTTACAAAATTAATTTAGCTTAGTTTATAAAAATGAGCTCCGGCTATATTTACTATTTTTATTTTTTTAGATTCTAAAAGTTTATTTAAATTTCTTTTTGAGTTTTCGGAAAAGCTGTTTTTAACGTCATTTTCACTCTGAGGACGACGAGCAAGTAGCTCTAAAAGCTGCTCCTCATTAAATTCAAGCAGATCACCGCTATATTTGGCACTAGCCACTACGCACGGGATGTTCTTGATCTCACAAGCAAGCTCATTTAAAAATTCTTTTGAAACACCCTTAACAGGATATGACGGGGGACGATCGATACTACTTATATCAACTCTGCTAGGCGATATTTTATTTATAGCCAAATTTAAAGCCTCAAACTCCTCTTTAGTGTCATTCAGTCCTTTGACAACTAAAATTTCAAGCACAAGTTCGCCTTCAAATTCCTTACTAAATTCGCTCATTTTTTCAATCAAATCCGAAACGTAAAGATCTTTGTTACCTCGATCTATCTTAAGAAATGTCTTTTGAATGGCGCTATCAAGGCTAAATTTAACTATATCAAGCCCCAAAAGAGCATTGTAAATTTTAGGATTAAGCACACCCGTGCCGTTTGAAAGTATAAGAAGTTTTGACTCGCCTTTTATCAAATTCAGCTCGGCAATCAGCTCGGCTAAATTCGGATATAAAGTAGGCTCGCCGTTTGCGGTAATCGTTATAACGTCAATATTTTTATCTTTCTTAAGGGCTTGCTTGATCTCATTTACCACATCATTAACGCTTGGCGGATCTGATATCTCGTCCACTATCTTAGCTTGAGTTAACTCGCAATAAACACAATCAAAATTACAACACTTCCCTTTAGGAGACAGATCAATCCCAAGGGAAGTGCCAAAACGTCTAGAGCTTACAGGCCCAAAAACGATCATTAACTAAAACC
>NZ_LIWQ01000014.1:0-62666 GCF_012978795.1 Campylobacter sp. RM16188
TTTTACCGAGAGGGCTACGACTGCAAAGAGCTTTAGTAGCTCATCTTCATTTTGGCTTCCTACAACGCGATTTTCGTTATAAAATTTATGAAAATTTGCGGAAAGCGATTTTAGATAGTCGAAAATTTTCTGCATTGCACGAGCATTAAACGCATCTACAAGCACGTCATTTAAAGAAAGTGCTTCAAAAAGCAAATTCTTAGCATCCTCACTTAAGCTTTTAAACTCAATGTTATTTACATCATCTATACTTTTACCCGCTTTTGCAAAAATTTGATTCACGCGCGCATGAGCGTAGTTGATATAAAAAATCGGATTTGAGCTATCTTCTCGCTTTAGTTCATCAACATCAAATTCAAGATGTGTGTCGCTCTTTTTGCTTAAAAACATAAACCTAAGCGCTTCATACCCTATCTCGGCAGTCACATCGCTCATAAGCACCACGTTGCCCGAGCGCTTGCTCATCTTAAACTGCTCGCCGTTTTTAAGAAGCGAAACCATCTGAGTTAGCAGCACCTCAAGCCTGCTTTCATCATACCCTAAAAAGTGTATCGCGGATTTCATTCTGGCGATATATCCGTGATGATCGGCACCCCAGATGTTGATATACCTATCATATCCGCGCTCAAATTTGTCATTGTGATAGACTATGTCGCCCGCAAGGTAGGTTTCGCGCCCATCTTCCCTAACTATCACACGATCTTTTTCATCTCCTGCTTCGCTTGATCTTATCCAAATTTTACCCTCATCCTCATAGATACCGCCGCATTTTTTAAGCTTTTCAAGAGTGGTTTGAAGCTTGTTATAATAACTTCTCTCGCTAGCCCAATTATCTATAAAAATTTTAGCTTCAGCCAAATTTTGTTTGATAAGACCCAACACTATATCTTTGCCAAACTCTGCAAGCTCTAAATTTCTACTTTCATCATAAAAAATTTCTTTGCCAAATTTATCGTTTGCTTCGCGTGCGATATCTAAGATATAATCCCCTCTATAATACTTTTCAGGATAATTTACTTCTTCTTTAAATAGCTCTTCGCGAGCCCTAAGACTTATGGAAATTCCAAGCAGGTCTATTTGGTTGCCTGCGTCGTTTATATAGTACTCAGTCGTGATATCCTTGCCGATATAAGCTCCTACGCGAGCTAATGTATCGCCAAATACGGCACCTCTTACATGTCCGATATGAAGTGGTCCTGTTGGATTAGCGCTTACATACTCTATCAGTATCTTTTCTCTATCCGCTCCGCCTTTTGCGAAATTTTGAGGATCTGCAAGGCTATCGCTAGCAAGTCTATCTAAAAATTTGCTATTTAATTTAAAATTTATATATCCGTTTAGTGCGCTTGCTTCAAGAATTTCGCTACCGCTAAATTTAGAAACGATCTCTTCGGCTATGATTTTTGGAGATTTCTTAAGCTCTTTTGCAAGAGAAAAAGCAAGAGGCGTGGCATAATGCGCCAAACTCTTGTCTTTTGGCTTTTCTAATACAAAATCATCGCTTATATATTTTTTTATCTCATCTATGACTAAATTTTTCACTCTTATCCTCAGGCGTTCTTAGTTGTCTCGTCGGCCTTAGTAGCGGTTAGCGTATCTTCTTTCTTCTCTTCGACTTTTTCTATATTTTCAGCTTTTTTATCGTCACTTTCCATCTCTGATTTAAAGCTCTTTATGCCCTTACCAAGTCCCTTTGCAAGTTCAGGTATCTTCTTTGCACCAAATAGCAATACGACTATAAGAAGTATTATAAGTAGTTGTTGGACGCTTGGACCCATTTTCTCTCCTTTAAATTTTTCGTAATCTTATCATAAATTTTAGCAATCTATCCAATTATTAATGGTTTGACGCAAATTTATATTCGCACTTTTTAGCTTCATTGATTTTAAAATCGCTCTTAAATTTTCATAACTTTTTTCCACATCATCATTAATAAGCAAATAGTCATACTCCAAGATGTGCTCCATCTCGCCGGCTGCGTTCATAAGGCGATTTTCTATCATTTCGGCAGTATCGGTTCCCCTGCCTTCAAGCCTACGTCTAAGCTCTTTTTTGTCCGTTGCCGTTATAAAAACGGAGGTGATCAAATTTGCAAATTTCTCTTTGGTTAAATGAAACCCTTGAACATCAACGTCAAACACGACTATTTTGCCCTCATTTAATGCCGCAAGAACAGGTTTTAAAGAAGTTCCGTAATAGTTTTTATGCACATTCGCCCATTCTAAAAAGCTTCCCTCTTCAATACCCTTCTTAAACTCATCTTCGCTTATATAATAATAATTCACTCCATCTTTTTCACCATCTCTTATCTTTCTGGTGGTAGATGAAATAGAAAAATATAAATTGCTCTCTTCAGCCAAAAGCCTGTTTAAAAGAGTGCTTTTACCGCTTCCGCTTGGACCGCTGATGATTAAAATTTGTCCTTTCAAATTCACTTTTCCTCAAACGTTATATTTATCTTTATATTCATGCCTTTTAGCGCGTCTTTTATAGAGCTTACGCTTAGCGAAGTAGCGATATGCTCGGTGATTTTATGAGTTAGTTCGTTTTTTACATCCGTTTGGTTTATTTGCACCGCTTCTTCGTTGCCTTCTTCAAGAGCTCGTTTGATCTCGGTTTCGCTTATCTGATCGATATTTTCATAATCCGACCCGTCAGATTGATAAATTTTAAAATCTTCAATTTCCACTTCGCTAGAAGCCTCTTCATCTTTGGCCGCAACGAACTCTTCTTGCTCTTTTATCTCAAATTCCACTTCGTTTGCAACATCAAATTTTTCATCATCTAATTCAGCGTCAAATTCATCAGGCAACTCAAGCTTTTGAGCGAAATTTTGTATATCCTCTTTTGCGGTTTCATCTAAAGATTCTTCATTGACACTAAACTGCTCAAACTCTTCTTGCAGCTCTTCTTCAAATTTAGCGTCTAAATTTTCTATCTCGTCTATATCGTTTTTAATGCTTTCTATCACGTCAAGCTCTTCATCATACGCAGGTGAAGTAAGCTCGCTCATTAACTCGTCGAATTTTTCTTCTTTAGACTCCGATTTATCCTCTTCATCTTGCTTTAAAGGCTCATCGCTAAAGTCAAATTCTTTTAACAACTCCTCTTCGCGGACTAGCATTTCAGCCTGCATAGCTTCATCTTCTGCTTGATTTAAATTTTCATCCTCGGCAACTTCTTTAGGCATATCATCAATTGATTTTACAAGCTCGCTTAGCTGCTTAGTTAGTTCATCATCTTTTAAATTCGGTTCATCAAAGCCATCTTCATCAAATTCAGCGCCCAAATCCAAATCATCAAGAGCAAATTCCTTATCCTGCACCTCGTCAATCTCAGGCAGATCATCATCAAACATCTTATCGTCAAACTCATCTATAAATTTGCTCTCTTCAAGAGGCGCTACGAATTCCTGAGTATCTTTAAATTCTTCAATCTCACTTGACTCTTCTTCTTTTGGACTTAATTTTTCCATCACAGATACGAATTCCGTCGGCAAAAAAGGCTTAAATAAGACTTTATCTGCACTGGCAAATTCAGGTGAGTTCTTTGAAGCAAGGTATAAAATTTTATCTGCAAGGTTTTTTAAATCAACATCCTCTATCTGAGTGTCGCTATCAATGATGAGCACGTCAAAAAGTCCGCTATCAAGCATGTCTAAACTTGCAACCTCGACATATTCGCAACCCATTTTGCTTAAACTAAGCGTAGCCAAGCGGGAAACTGCGGGATTGTTATTAACAAGCGCGACTTTCATGAAGACTCCTTTGAAAAAACCTTAAGAAAGTATTTTAAGATATTTTTGATTACTCTTAGCTTAGTTTAAAAAACAAAGAGGGCATGTCGTTTATCACTCTAAGCATAAGCTCGCTAAAAAGCTCCATCATACCCGTTAAAATAGCTATAAGCACGACAAATCCTATAACGATTTTGATAGGATAGCCTACGACTAGCAGGTTAAACTGCGGCATGGTTTTCATAAGCATCCCAAAGATAAGATCAGACAGCAAAGAAAGCGCAAGGATAGGAAACGACATGATAAAACCGAACATAAAGAGATTTATCATGGATTTTGAAGTGTAGTGGACTATATTTGCGCTTGGGTAAAATTCGCCAAGCGGGATATGGGTGAGTGAATTTGCAAAAAACAGCAACAAAAGATGGTGTCCGTCAAATGCCAAGAACGTCATCAAGGCAAGAAAATTTATGATATTTGACATCACGGGCGAGTTTATGCCTGTCTGAGGATCAAGCACACTGGCCATAGAAAATCCCATAACCATAGAAATTTGCTCGCCGGCAAGCTGAAGTATGCCAAATACGATAGTTACAAGCAGTCCTGCACAAAGTCCAAGCATAAGTTCGCTTAAAATTTCAACTACAAGATAGTAAATTTCGCCGTTTTTAACGCTTGCTACGGGAAATAAAAAAATCGTTAGAAAAAACGTTAAAGCGGTTTTTGCAGAAATTGGAATTTGAGAATGGCCAAAAAACGGGAAAAACACTATAAGTCCGCTTAATCTGGCGAATAACAGCATAAAGGTTATCACTCTATCGGTGCCGAAAAATTGAACTATCTCCATACCGCTCTTTTAAAATTTTTATCTATTTTACAAAATTTTACTTTGTTTTGGCTTGAAATTTTAAATTTGCAACAAGAGATTTAAGCCCTATTTTGAGCCTAAAAACTGCTTTATAGTTTCTACTTTGTTAAAGTATTTTTATAATCTTAGGCTTGAGACCACCTTAAAGTAAGACTACAAGTTATTTGTTTAAGCGCTAAAATAGACCGAAATTAAAGGCCTTTACGACATTTAATAAGAAATATGGGCTTACTCTTTGACTTTTGATTTTAAAAATTTATATGAAATTTGAGCGTTTATGGCTTATATATACAAAAACAATATATAGGTAAAAGAATATACTAAATGGAAATTTTTGCCAGCTCTTTATTATCCAGCCTGTATTGATTATCGCACTTTGCGGCTAAATCGTTATCATGAGTTACTAGCACAAGTGCCGCATCGTTTGCTTTGATATACTCAAAAAGAGTTTGCATTACGTCATTTGCAGTTTGTTTGTCCAAATTTCCGGTAGGTTCGTCGGCAAATATTATTTTTGGCTTTTTACATAGCACTCTGGCGATACTCACGCGCTGTTGCTGCCCTCCGCTCAATTCGCCTACTTTTTGATTTAAAACTTCTTTGATTTTTAAATTTTCGAGGATATTTTCATCTATATTTTGACCCGATAAAATTCCTGCAAGTTCGATATTTTCCCTTGCGTTAAAGCCTTTAAACAGATAGTGGGCTTGAAAAATAATTCCGAAATCAAGTCTACGAATCTGCAAAAGCTCGCTTGAAGAGAGATCATAAAGCGACTTGCCTTTATAAATAACCTCGCCCGTTTTAGGCCTAAGCAGTGTTGAAAGTATATGAAGTATAGTTGATTTCCCGCATCCGCTTACGCCTAAAATAGCCGAGCTTTCGCGGGAATTTAAAGATATATTGACATTTTCAAAGAGCGTATAATCATACGCAAAGCTAAGATCTACGCCCTTTAAAATTTCCATTTTTAAGCCATTTGCGCCGCAACTTCCGCCGCAAAATCTTCGTTTTTCTTCTCTAAGCCTTCGCCAAGCTCAAATCTAACGTATTTTACGATCTCGATTTTACCGCCAAGCTCTTTGCTCTTTTCAGTTATTACCTGCTCAACGGTTTTCTTATCGTCCATTACGTAAAATTGGCCTAAAAGAGTAAGTCTTTGATCTAATACGGTATTGTCCGCAAAAAATCTTTCGATCTTGCCAGGTATGATTTTATCCCAAATTTTCTCAGGCTTACCTTCCGCTTTTAACTCTTCTTTTATCGCGTCTTCGGCTTTTGCTATCACATCATCGGTAAGTTGCAATCTACTTGCGTAACTTGGGATGTGGTGAAGCGGTTTGCCAAGACGAACTAGCTCTTCATTGTCTTTTTCAAGCTCAGCTTTAAGAGCGATAAATTCTTTTTCCACAAATTCTCTATCAAGATCTTTGTAGCTTATCACGCTTGGCTTCATAGCGGCTGCATGCATACATAAATTTCTTATGAAATCCTCTGCTTTTTGAGCTGTTTGAGCGCTATCGCAAGCTGCAGCGATGATAACTCCAACGCGTCCGTTTGAATGCACATATCCGTTTACTACGCCGTTTTCATCTACTTTAACCGTCTCAAAGCGTCTTACTACCAAATTTTCGCCGATTGTAGCGATTTGACCCTTGAAATAATCTTCAAATTTAACACCGTTTATAACGCTCTCATTGAGGCTTTCTACGCTAGAGATAGAGTTTGCTTGGATATGAGCGGTAGTGTCTTTTGTGAGGTTTTGAAACTGAACGTTTTTGGCAACGAAATCGGTTTCTGAATTTATCTCCGTGATAGTTGCTTTCTTGCAGTGTTCACATACTTCAACCGTTACAAGACCCTCGCTTGCAAGTCTGTCGGCTTTTTTAGCGGCTTGTCCAAGACCTTTTTCGCGAAGTATATCTACGGCTTTTTCCATATCGCCGTTAGCTTCGGCTAAAGCCTTTTTACAATCCATCATTCCAGCTCCGGTTGCTTCACGGAGCTCTTTTACCATTTGTGCGGTTATTTCCATTATTCTTCATCCTCCGCTTCAAATTCTTCTTCGCTAAATGCCTCTTCTAGCACAGCATCTTTCTCATCTTGAGTAACCTCTTCTTTGCCCTCTTCGGCTACGCCGCCGTCTTTTTCAAGTTGTGAGCGTCCTTCGATGATAGCCTCAGCCATCTCTTGGCAGAAAAGTTGTACCGAGCGGATAGCATCGTCGTTTCCAGGGATTGGATAATCAATTACGTCAGGATCGCAGTTTGTGTCGATTGGTGCAACTACAGGGATTTTTAGTCTGTTAGCTTCTTGGACTGCTATTTTTTCTTTAACTGTATCGATAACAAAGATCATATCAGGTGGAGTTTTCATATTTCTAATTCCGCCAAGGTAGGCTACAAGCTTCTCTTTTTTTCTTCTTAGCATTAAAGCTTCTTTTTTGGTTAGAAGATTGATTGAACCGTCCTCTTCCATAGCTTCGATAACTTCAAGCTTGCGTATGCTTTGGCGGATAGTTCCGAAGTTTGTCATCATGCCGCCCAGCCAGCGGTGATTTACGTATGGCATTCCGCATTTTTCAGCATATTCGCCAACTGTTTGACCGGCTTGTTTTTTTGTTCCTACAAAAAGGATGGTTTTACCCTCTGCCGCTGCGTCACGAACGATGTTGTAAGTGTAGCGGAAGTAGCGGATAGTTTTTTGTAGATCTATAATGTAGATACCTTTTCTCTCGCCAAAAATGAATTTTTTCATCTTTGGGTTCCATCTGCGTGTTTGGTGTCCGAAGTGAACGCCGCACTCTAGCAAATCTCTCATTGTTACCATATCGGTTCTCCTTGTGCGCTTTTGCGCGAAATTTAGGTTTCTCCTCCACACCCATTAACGACAAATTTGCACTTGTCGCAACCAAATTTTAGGATTGGTGTGTGTGAATTGAAGCTTGGATTATACTGAAAGTAAGATAAAATTAAGCTAAATTTTATGAATAGGCTTTGGTTAAAAGCAAAATTCTTAGTAAATTTTAATTATCAAAATTTACAGACCCCGGCACACTAAACCAGAGCCTGTAAATTTCAATCACAATCGCAAATTTACTATCACGGTCGCAATAAAATCACTCAAAAAATCCCTTTTTAACTATCTTTTCTTCCTTCACGCAAAACTCTCCTTTTGCGATTACATCTTGAACACTCATATCTTCATCAAAGCTCGTAAAGTCCGCGTCAAAACCGACTTTTATAGAGCCTTTACCTTCCAAATTCAAAAATTTAGCCACATTTTTTCCCATCAAAGCAAAAGCCTGCGTGTGAGTTAAAATTTTATTTTCAGTAACAGCTTTTAGCACGTCTAAATTTGCACTGCAACTTGCACATCCGTATCCGACCAGAGCACCACTTTCATCAAATTTAGGCACACTTCCGTTGCCATCAGAGCTCATCGTCATCATGTCTAGCTTTAAGCCCTTTTCAATGCCGTAAGCGATCACCTCATGAAGCGGAGCAAACTGGCTTCCGCCGCTTGTGATATCAAAAAATCCGCCCATCTTTTGCAGTTTCAAGCACTCATCAAAGAGATCTTTTGTCCTGGCACAATGTGTCGGCGAGAAGTACTGAACAGGAAATTCGCAGTCTTTCAGTATCCTAAACACCGCATCAAGCTTGCTAGATAGTCCGCCCATGTGCATATGCATCACGCCGCCTTTTTTGGATATCATGCCTCCAATTCTTATCTGAGTTAGTATTTTGATGAGCTCTTCATCGGTCGGATAACTGCTTCTGTTATCCGACATTGCAATTTTAACGCCTCTAACTTTATCGATTAGCACTAAGTCTTTAGTAATACTTCCCGTAAAAGTAACGGTTGGCGTAGCGTATGAACCTGTATGGATAAATGTCGAAATTCCTTCAAATTCAAGCGCTTTTGCTTTGGAGTAAAGATTTTCAAGACTTCTGGTACAGCCATCAGTGCCTAAAACTCCAACGACAGTCGTGATACCATGCTTTACGATCTCGCTTAACTTAATTTCAGGAGTTCTTGAATGATATCCCGCTTCGCCTCCTCCACCCGTGATATGGACGTGCTGATCGATTAGTCCGGGAGCTAAAATTTTGCCTTTAAGATCGTAAGTTTCAAGGCTTTCACAGCGGAAATCAAGTCCTTTTCCGATAGCTAAAATTTTACCTCCGCCCACAAGCACATCGCTATCTCCCACATGCTCAGGGGTAAATAAATTTGCATTTTTAAGTAGTAGCATGCTAACTCCTTTAAATTTTAAATGTAGATTTTTTATTTTAGCAAATTTAAAGAAATTTTAGCCTTTATACAAAATTAAATCAAAGCTTTCCAAGCTCCATAAACATCAAATTTTCACAGCTTTGCTCATCACCCAGATCGCAGCCTTGCTTAAAAAACTCCTTAGCCTTATCTCTATCTTGCTTCATGTGGGCTTTAACTTTTGGATTTGTATTTAGCGCACCTACGTTATAACAGCCTCTTGCGTGATGCATCTGGCAAGCTTTAGCGTGAAACTCTTCGGCTTTTTTGAAATTTAGCTCAATCCCTTGACCTCTTACGTAAGAGCGCGCAAGCTCGTAGCAACCTTCAGAAGTGCCGTATTCGCAAGCTTTTTTAAAGAATTCGTTGCCTGCCTTTTTATCCTCTTTTATGCCTTCGCCTTTGAAGTTAAACACGCCTAAGTTAAAGCACGCCATGCCGTCTTCGCCGTTGCAAGCTTTCGTTAGAAGCATAACAGCCTTTGAGTAATCTTTCAAATCGCTATAAACCATAGCAAGGTTATAACAGCCATAGACATTATCGCCGTTGCAGGCTTTTTCATAGAGTCTAACAGCCTTTTGCATGTCATATTTAACGCCTCTTTCGTTTTCATACATGGCGCCAAGGTTATAGCATCCCTGCATATCGCCCTCATCGCAAGCCTTCTCGTAAAGCTTCGCCGCCTCTTCGTATCTGCCCTCTACATAAGCATCATCCGCCTTATTTAAAGTCGAGGCAAAAAGCGCTCCAGCACAAACCATCATGCAAATAATCTTTTTCAAATTTGTCCTTTTTGTGAAATTTTAAGGACGTGATATTAACAAATCATCTCTTTTTGGTGGATTAAATTTATCGTTTATTTTAGATTTTGAGCCTTATCGCAGCTTGATTTAGCTCCAAGAGCGCATGCTCTTTCATGATAAAGAAGCGATTTTTGTATGTCTTTTGGCGCACCCTCGCCTTTTTCATGCATCTTTGCCGCCATAACGCAACTTGAAGCGGTTTTAAGCTCACATGCCCGCTCGTAAAATTTAAGCGCCTGCGCATGATCTTTTATGACACCGTTTCCGTAGTAGTGCAAATTCGCTAAGACTATGCAGCTATACGAGATCTCGCCATCGCAAGCTTGCTTAGCAAATTTAGCAGCAAACGCGAAGCCTTGCTTAACCCCTCTGCCCTCATAATAAGCGCTCGCAAGTCTATCACAGCCTAGTAAATTTCCGCCTTCGCAGGCTTTTTGATATAGTTTGACGGCATTTTCATACTTAAGCTTATCGTTTGAAAAGTAAAAATTACCAAGCATAATACAAGAGTCTAAAAGCCCGCTATCGCAAGACTTTGTTAGAATTTCTATCGCGGCTTTTTCATCTCCTATGCGAAAGAGTCTTTGTGCTTCTTGCAACTGCGCGCCAAAAAGAGTAAAGGCCAACAAAACAATCAAAGCTATCTTTTTCATGATTTCACCCGCTTAATTGCACTTCCTCTTCAATCTTCATCAAATTTATAAAAATTTGTCTCATGTTTTCGCGCTCATCTTCGCTTAATGAAATTTGCTCGCAGTTTAAGAATTCCTTTACCAAAGCTTCGTTTTGAAGTCTTTCCACTCCAAATTTCTTGGCGTTTTGAATTATTTTTACCACTCTTAAATCCTTAGGCGCAAATGCTTCATATCCCATTATGCAGTCCTTTAAGTATTTTAAAAAATAAAATTATAAAACAACAAAACTGAATTATCAAAGCAAAAAGAGGCGATCGGAACTAGTCCGATCGGTAAGAAAGATTATTTATTTACTTTTATTACAAGGCTAGCGTCAAGCTCTTCTTTGTCGCATTTTTTAGGATCTGCGTAAGCTGTCTCGTGCTTGGCTTGAAATAGCCAATTTCCCTCTTTGATAGCTATAACTTCGATCACGCCTTGAAGGTCGGTAGTGCCAAAAAATGTATATTTACCCTCAGGAAATCCTTCAATCACGCCCGTAACTTTAGCAACTTTCGCAGGCTTGCCGTTAGCGAAAAATTGCAATTTAAAAGGAGTATCAACCTTGATCTTCGTAACATCGCTTAGAGGCACGATTTCTACGATCTGACCTATCGGCTTATAGATGAAGTCCTCCACCTGATCGCCTTCTACGATTATGCTTTTAGCCGTTCTAGCGTGAAATCCGCAAGATTCAACGTTTTTTACATTTTCTTTATGTCCGTCTTGATGCCACTTGCCGTCCTTATCTTTTGACCAAAATGTAGGTTTATAGTCGCCCGCCAGCACATAAGAGCCTTTTTTGAGCTTTTCGCCCTCATAGTGATAGTTTTCGCCGGCTTGCTTTAAAACGGTTTTAGCACCGGTTTTATCCACTATATATAGCGGAGCAAAAAGACTTAATCTCTTCTCGGCTATCGCTTCAGGTTTTGGGAAGCTATGTCCGTAACCGATGTCGGCGCTAAATTTATCCATATTTGATCCTGCGACCCAAAAATCATGTGCAAAAGCACCGCTTAACGCACCTGCTACGACTAAAGAAGTTAATATCTTCTTCATTACTATCTCCTTGTTAAATTTTAAGATTGGACAGGTTGAGTATAACATAACTGATAATTAAAATCAAGTTTTTTGGGCTAAAAAATTAAATAATAATTTTAAATGAGAAATACAACAAAATTTAAGAATAAAATAGAAAAATAGAATAAAAAGCTTAAAATTCCTTATATTTCAAAGTTTATTAATAATTCTACAAATTTGCGTATTTAAATTTAATAAGCAATATCTGATCAATAATCAAGCAGCCAAGCTTAATCGCTATCTCGCCATAATAAAACCCGCAAATCTTCCCGTAACTCGCTCTCTGCGATAAGAAAAATACCTCTCATCGCAATGCGTGCAAATTTCATCAAATTTTACGCTCTTTACGCCAAGTTCCTTAAATTCATCAGCCAAAGCGGCGTTTATATAAAATTTCCCATCGTTTTTGTATCTATTAAACTCGCCAAGATCAAGCCCGCCTATATCATAGCAACCGCCTTTGATATTTGGTCCAACAAAAACGCTTAAATTTTGCTCGCTGCACCCAAATTCGCGCTTCATTAAATTTACGGCATTGGTGCAAATCTTACCTACGGTTCCCGCTCTTCCCGCATGGATAGCAGCCACAACCTCTCGCACCTCATCAAATATCAAAATAGGCGAGCAGTCAGCCACCAAAACGCAAAGCGCAACGCCTTTTAAATTTGTGATTATGCCGTCGCAAAGCGCTATTTCATCATCTAAATTTCTAATTATTTCCACGCGGTTTGAGTGAATTTGACGCATAAATTTTAGATTTCTTATCTCTACGCCAAGCAAATTCGCTAAAATTTCGCGATTTTTAGACACGTTTTTAGGCTCGTCTCCTACATGATCGCCTAAATTTAAGCCTTCATAATCTCCTACGCTCACTCCGCCAAATTTGCTAGTAAATCCGCCGTAAAAACGCTCAACATCAAATACTAAATTTACACCGACATCTTGCATAAAGACTCTTAATAAAGACTTGCGACATGATCTATCTCTTCCCAACTCATCTGCTTTTTAAAACCAAGCTGGTGAGCTACGTAGCGCGCCAAAAGATCGCTTTCGATATTTACTCTTCGGCCTATTTTAAACTCGCTAAAAAGGCTCTCGCGAAACGTTATTGGAATGATCGTTAGGCGCACTCCGTTTGGCGTAACCTCATTTATCGTAAGGCTTACCCCGTCCACGCAGATACTGCCCTTGTTTGCCATTAAGTGCATGATATCTCGCGGCAAATTTATATAAAAATCCACTCCGTTTTCATGCCTAACTATCTTTGAAATTTCGCCTAGCGCATCGATATGACCTTGCACCAAATGCCCATCCACTCTATCGCTAAGCCTCATAGCAGGCTCCATATGAACCCGCCCTTTTAAATTTTCAGTCGCTATAACGGCTCTGGTTTCCGCACTTAGCTCCACACTAAAGCCGCCCGCAAAAAGCTCTATAACGCTTAAGCAAGCGCCATTTACCGCGATACTATCGCCTAAATTTGGTCTATGTTTCGCCTTTAGTCTAAGCTTGTTTTGAGAATAGCTAACAACCTCGGCTATCTCGCGAATAAGTCCGTTAAACATAATTTAGCCTTTAAATTTTTAAAAATTTTACTAAATTTCTACTCACAGCAAGCTTATTTACAAAAGATAAGAAGTAGGCTCTAAAATTTAGAGCCTAAGAATTTAATATCGTCTAACCGATAAATAAGGGGTTTCAGAGTGCATACTCATCTCGTTTTTCTCTCTGAAATCAATAAATTCACTCTCGCTTAATTTTTTGATATTTGCTATCGTCATCTTAAGTGGAGTGATTCCTGATAGCGGATCTGGATCATCTGCGTTTGCAAGCTCGTTTCCATCCGCCTCGCTATAATGAAACGTCGTAAATATAGTTCCCTCTTTCAGATCGGGGTTTATGCGAAGTTTTGCGGCTATCTTGCCTCGTTTGTTCTCTACAAGAGCGTAACATCCTTCATCAAGCTCGCGCTCTCTAGCTATATCGGGGCTTACTTCTATAAGCGCGCCTTCCATGCCTGCTCCATACTCAAGCGCAGGGCACTCTCTAGTCATAGTTCCCGTATGATAGTGATATACCTTTCTTCCAGTAGTGAAAAGACAAGGATAAACCTCATCCGGAATTTCGCTAAGCGCGCCGCTTCCCACCGGATAATCGCTAGGGATATCAAATTTTTGTCTAAATTCCGCTTCAGCCTTTGCGCGACTTGCTTTATCATCTACGTAAAGCACCGGCACAAGGCGAAATTTTCCGTCAGGAAGCATGGATTTTTTATCAGTGTAAAGATCAGGCGTTCCCGCATGCTCCTCATCAGGGCAAGGCCAGCTTATACCGCCGAGTTTTTCAAGCCTATAGTAGCTTATACCGCCAAAGAATTTAGGCATAAGCTCGCGCAGTTCATTCCAAATTTGCTCCGCGTCGTTAAATTTAAAGCCCTCAAGCCCCATGCGATTAGCGATATTGCAAACCACCTTCCAGTCAGGTTCAACTCCGCTTACAGGCTCGCTTGCTTTTCTTGTTCGCTGAACCCTGCGAGAGGTGTTGATAAACGTTCCGTCTTTTTCGCCCCAACCTGCTGCGGGCAAGACCACATCGGCCTTTTGAGCGCTTTCGGTTAGGAACAAATCCTGCACGATAAAGCAGTCAAGATGATGAACGGCATGCACAAAGTGCTCCGTCCAAGGATCACTCATCACAGGATTTTCGCCAAATACATAAAGTAGCTTAAGCTCGCCGCTATCCATCTTTTCAGGAGCTTGCGTTAGCTTAATTCCCGGAGTTGGATTTAGCTCAAAATGCCAAATTTTGCGCGCTTGCTCTTGTGCATACTCGCTGTTTACGGCACCTGCGGGGATGACGTTTGGAAGTGCGCCCATATCACAAGCTCCCTGAACGTTATTTTGCCCGCGAAGCGGATTTACTCCTGCGCCTTTTTTGCCTAAATTTCCTGTTATAAGAGCCAAATTTGATAAAGAAAATACATTTGATGTGCCGTCGGTAAACTGAGTAATGCCCATAGTATAGCAAATCGCTGCCGCATCGGCTTTGGCATACATTCTGGCAGCCTCTATAATAAGCTCTTTTTTAACTCCCGTTTCAGCCTCGTATCGCTCCGGCGTGAAGTCCTTAACCGCTTCTTTTAAATACTCAAAACCGTGAGTATAGTTTTTGATAAATTCATCATCGCACAAATTTTCATTTATGATTAAATTTATCATCGTATTTAGCGTTTTTATATTTGACCCGATCGGAATTTGCATGTATATATCGGCTTTTTTTGCCATATCGGTGCGTTTTGGATCAATTACTATCATTTTAGCGCCGCGCTCTAAGCCTCTTTGCATCTGCATCGCTATAATCGGATGGCACTCGCTCGTGTTCGTGCCTATTAGCAAAAACACATCGGTATCGGTAGCAAATTCAACCAAATCGTTTGTCATCGTTCCGTTTCCAAGTGTACTGGCAAGACCTGCCACAGTCGGAGCGTGTCAAAGACGAGCGCAGTGATCTACGTTGTTGCTTCCTTGAGCACGAAAGAATTTTTGAAAGACATAGTTATCTTCGTTATTTGAGCGAGCGGAACTAAAGCCCATTATCGAATTTGGACCGTATTTTTCAACCGTGCTCTTAAATTTATCGGCGATAAATTCATAAGCCTCGTCAAAACTTACCTCTTCAAGCTCACCGTGCTTATCGTAAACCCCGTTTCTTTTACGTATCATAGGCTTCGTTAAGCGTTTTGGAGAATTTACAAACTCCCAGCCAAACATACCTTTTAAGCAAAGTTCGCCGTCATTTACATGATGCTTTTCAGTCGGCTTTGCACCTGTGATTCTGCCGTTTTCAACGATCAGATCAATGCCACAACCCGTGCCGCAATATGGACAGGTGGTTTTTACAATGGTTTGCATATTCACTTCCCCTTTCTAAAATTATTAAATTTATATACGAAAAATATTATACTCTTAAAAAAATAAATTTAATTTTAAAATTAATTATTTTATTTAAAAAAATTTTAAGTAATATGCTAAATTTGCATATTATATATTGCTTTATTTTACGATATATTAGTATTTAATTAACTTAGTATTTAGATATGTTTAAACATAAGATATAAGTATATGTTTTAAATATTTTGTTGTATCTTTAAAATTTTAAAATATAAAAAGAATCTATTTACTTAAGTTTATATATTAACTTTTATATTTTATATTTATATTGATTAATAAGAATATTTCAGATAATCTGTTTTGATTAATAAAGCGTTTTATCTGATTAAGATAAAATACAAAAATTTATTACAAACAGAGAAAAAAGTGAAAACATCTCGTTTAGGCCTATTAGAAACACAAACCATGGATATACTAAGCAAGGCCGAGCTATCTAAATTTAAACACGAAACCCTAGAAAAAGGCTGCATCCTTTACAGCGATTTCATAAAAATCATAATCTTTAAAAGCGGATCTGCAAAGCTATCGTTTTTTGAAGACGGAGAAGAATTTATCATATATCACTTACAAAAAAACAACATCACCATACTTGATGACACCTGCGCTATTGAAATTTTACGAAGATAGCGAAATTTACTCCATAGAAACTCAAAATATAGAAGAGATGCTGCAAAATCACGAATTTACAAAAGGTCTTTATCAGACAATGCTAAACATAACTTTACTGCAAAGACAGATAATAAAATCGATATTGTTTGAAGATGCAAAAGGTCGCATATCAAGCTTTTTGATAGAGCTTGCAAACGAACAAGATCTCAAACAAAACGGATATAGATATGTGTTTTTGCCTTTTTCGGTTAAAATTTTATCTTCGTTTGTCGGACTTAAAAGACAAAGCGCATCAACGGCATTTAACGAACTGATCAAAGAAGACGTCATCAGAAAGATAACTCCACACGAATTTTTGATTATAGATTATGAAAGATTACAAAGCTACACAAACTAATTTTTAAAAGCTAATTTCAGATATCTAAATTTAAAGCGAGCTAAGAGAATTTAGGCCTCTTGATAAAACCAAAAAGCCTAAATTCGCAGCTAAATTTTAAAATAGCAAACAAATATCAATCCTTCATATCAAATTTGTTTGCCATAAATCCTACAAGTCCTACGAAAAATAGTCCTCCTACGATATTTCCAAGAGTTACGGGAACTAAATTTTTAACCAAGAAATTCGTCCAATTTAACTCGTTTAATCCGGCCACGCTAGTATGCAGCATATGGTCTAGCTCTTTCATATCTCCGCCTACTTGAGCCAGATAGTGAGCCTTGGCTATAAGCGCTTCTGTTATGATAAACATATTTGCCACGCAGTGCTCCATAGAACAAGCCACAAATGCGCCTATCATCCACATAATGGCAAAAAATTTGCCCGCTAAATTACTTTCTGATGTTGCAGTCCATATAGACATACAAACAAAGACGTTACAAAAAATGCCCCTTATGAAAAGCTCGTGAAAAGGCGCGGTTACCTTGCCTACGCCTGCAGGAACAAAGTGTTGCAAGATATAGCCGTCAAATTTTAAAGGCAATCCCGAATAGTAATACATATAAGCAATCAGCGCTCCGCCCGCAAAATTACAAAGCCAGACAACCGCCCAATAAAATACCGCCTGACTTGGCTTAACCTTGCCCTCATAGGCGCTAACTCCCGATAGAACCGAACTTGTAAAAAGATGACCTCCGTAAAAAACAACCATCATAAGACCGCAACTAAAAGTTATGCCGCCTATGAAATTTGCCATGCCGATTGACTGCTTTTCAGCCATACCGACAGTAGAATGAGCCCAAAATATATCGCCCATAGCTATCGCGGCTCCTGCCATAATAGCTAAAAATATGACGCTTATAAGCGGAGTATGAGCCTTGTGTTCCATTGAGCCTGATATGGCTTGAGCCGTTTGCGCAGGATTTAACATGCTGTCTCCTTTAAATTCAAATCAATTTGTAAAATTTTTTCATAAGCTTTTTTAGCGCTTTGTTTAGCTCTCTCGCTCATCCCCTCTTTAAAATCAAGGACGTTTTCAAGAAGCACGCTAATGCCTAAAAAAAGCGTTTTTGGACAAATTTTACGAAGATAACTCAAAAGAACGGGAGTTGGCAAATTATGGGTTGAATAGATATAGTCCTTTTCGTCGCTCAGATCAAAAAACTCGATCTTGCCTTCGCTAAAGCCGCTCATCGCATCAACGACAATCAAAATTTCAGGCGCAAATTCTCTAATCGCACCAAATTCGTCCTCAGGCACATCTTGCCCGTAAAATACCCTCCACTCTTTTAAATTCTCTTCAACTATTCGTCCTACCTCATTACCCACATCATCATCCCCGCGAAGCGGATTTCCTATACAAAGAATAGCCTTTTTCATCAAAAATCCTTTCTAAGCACAAGATATCCCTCTTTTAGATTAAGTAAAATTTCTTTAAATTTACCCTCTGCTAGCTGCGGGATGAGCCTAGCCGCATGCTCGGGGAAAATTTCAACTTCAAAATACTTGCTTAAATTTCCGATTTTGAATTTCACATATTCGCCCGAGTTGCTTAGAATTTCTTCAAATTCATCATCGCTAAGCTCTAAAATTTTCTCACTGAAATCAATAGTCCCGACTCCATGACCAACGCATGTGGAGAAAATTTTGATATCCTTAAGCTCTCTTGGCATCTTCTCGTTTTCATCCATATGGCGTTTTGTGAGTTTGTAAATTTGTATCATCTTTTATCCCAAATTTCTTTTTGAACATCTATTGAAAATTCACTATCCGCTTTTGCGTATTTTAGATAAACATCATTATGAAGTAGCGCCATGCACTCAGCGTACCTTGGGTCGTCTTCATGCTTGATGGCTTCAAGGATGGCTTCTTTGCTCGCTTTTGGGTTTTTTGCATCGGTTGATGTTTTAATAGCGCTCATATATTTTTCAAAAAGAGTTCTACCAAAGATATAGCTCATTAGCCTCTTTGACTCGGCTTGCAAATCTCTTTCAAAAAGAGTATCGCCCAAAACGGACTTTTCAACAGGCGGAGGCAAGGTATTGTCTTGCTCATAGCTTCTTCTTTGAAGCTTTTGATCGATTATGCCAAGAGCCATGCCAAGACCGTAAATAACACTTGCAGGATGTGGCGGACAACCGGGGATATACACATCCACGGGGATTATCTTGTCAATTCCTCCCCAAACGCTATAAGCGTCATAAAATATACCGCCGCTACTTCCGCACGCACCAAAAGCCACGACTATCTTCGGATCGGGAGCCGCTTCATAAGCACGAAGAAGAGGATAATACATCTGTCTGGTAACAGGTCCTGAGCAGACCAATATATCCGCATGACGAGGATTTGCCACCAGTTTAAAGCCAAACCTCTCAGGATCCCACATAGGAGTAATGGCTGCAAAAATTTCTATCTCGCAACCGTTGCAACTTCCGCAATCTATCCTATAAACGCTAAAGCTTCTTTTTATATTTTTAAGATGCTCCAGCTTTGCGGTTAGATCGTTTGCCGTTTTTATATTTTCAGGAACTTGATATAAACTCATTTTATCGCCTCCTCTGTGCCCTTGGTTAATCTTGTAACCGCTTGGGCTTTTTTGCATTCAGGACAGATATAAAGATACTCTTTTGCTTCCTGCAATCTTCCCGGAAGCAAATTTGCGCCGGCAAGCTTTTCGTAGCTGTAGTTAATTAATCTTTTTGGAGTAAAGGACTTACCGCAACATTTGCATTTTTCAACCTCAAGTTCTCCTCTTTGAATAAGTGCGGTTTTGTCAAATTTAACCGCCAGCTCAAAGCTATCGCTTAGTCTTACCGCTCCTGTCGGGCAAACCTCATCACAGCGTCCGCAAAATATGCATCTAGCGCAATCAAACTGCCATATAAGCTTGTCTTGACTCTCGTTCATCTTTATCTCTATGGCATTGCTTGGACAAGCGACTCCACAAGCCGCACAGCCTACACAAAGATCATAAGTATAGTGTGGCTGACCACGGAAATTTTCATGAACTTTATACGGTTCAAACGGATAAGCATATGTCGCTTTTCCGTATTTCTCGGTTATGTCAAAGAGTTTCATCATCTTAGATCCTTTTTACTGACCCCGCCTGATTGGCAGAATTTTTTAAGGTCTTTTTCTGTTAAAATTTTAGATTTCTTACTTCTTACATCGACTAATGTTACACGCTCGGTACATGAATAGCACGGATCAAGCGAACAGACTATAAGCGCGGCGTCGGCTATCGTGTTACCTCTAAACTGATATCTAAGGCTTGGCCAGTTGTTATAAGTTGCCGCTCTACATCTCCAGCGAAATACCTTTTGAGCGCTTCCTTGCATGATCCAATGCACATTTTCGCCTCTAGGCGCTTCATCGTGACCAAGAGCGAAATTTTCAGGTTTGATCATGGTTTTTGGATCTATCATAATAGGAGTTTGAGGCATGAGCTCTAAGCATTGGCGTATGATATGAATGGAGCTTTTTAGCTCTTTATATCTTACGACCTCTCTACTAAAGACATCTCCTCCGTGCTCAACAGCAACTTCAAATTCAAGCTGATTAAAAAAATCGTAAGGATGATCGTAGCGATTATCTCGTTTAAAGCCCGAACCTCTCATATTTGGGCCAACGGGGCTAAAGTCTCTGGCAACTTGTTTATCAAGTACGCCCACACCTTTCCAGCGCCCTATCTGACGCTTATCATCCATGACCGCATCCCAAATTTCAGTTATCTGAACATCAAGATTGTTTATTATCTCGATAGCTTTTTTAATCTCATTATTTGTCATATCGCGTCTTAAACCGCCCATTATGACGTTTCCGTATGTCTTGCGACCTCCCGTTACAAGTTGAGCTAGCTCCATAGAGTATTCCCTTACTCTAAAGATATGCATAAATGCGTTATAGTTGCCCGTAACCTCGCAGGCTAAGCCGATATTTAAAAGATGGCTATGAAGACGCTCTATCTCAAGGCATATCACGCGAATAGCTTGAGCCCTAAGCGGAATTTCAAGACGGATAGCCTTTTCTGCCGCTTCTATACAAGCAATTGCGTGAGCGTATCCGCAAATTCCGCATACGCGTTCTGCAAGATAGCCCATTTGATCGTAGTTCATTCTGTTTTCGGCGAGCTTTTCCATACCTCTGTGCTGATAAAAGAGGCGATAATCGGCATCTATTATCTCATCTCCGTCGCAAAATAGCCTAAAGTGACCCGGTTCATCGCTTGTTACGTGAAGAGGACCAAGCGGAACATCCACTACGCTATCTCCGCTAGGAAATAAAAATTCAGCCTCCGGCTCGTCTTGATGAGCTACCGCATTTGGTCTATATCGATAGTCCATAGCGTCTTTTCTTAATGGATGAAGTCCATCGGGCCAATCATCGCTTAGAACCAACCTGCGCTTATCGGGAAGTCCTTCTGCGATAAGACCGAACATATCATAAGCCTCACGCTCATACCAAACGCAAGCCGGAACTAAAGGAGTAACCGATGGAAATGTCGGGTCATTTCCCGGGATTAAGGTCTTAACAGTGATAAAGCACTTATCCTCAGGCGCAAAATCATCAGCCTCTGTCATCTTTGAGCCCTCCATAGAAATAGCGTAATAAAGCGCGAAATTTCCGTTTATGGCTCTTTCGTCATTTGGTATCATAGTAGAAATAAATCCGCCTATATCATAATAAAGCGTTTTTACCGCAAGCGGAAGATCGTTTCTATCAACCAAAACAGTGATCTGATCCTTGGCTTGTCTTGTTACTTCAAGGATTTTGACCTTAGTTTTTAAAATTTCTATAAATTTATCTCCACGCATCTTAAGCTCCCATTATTATTTTAACGCCGCTTTCAACCAAGACAAAAAAGCTATCCACATGCCAAACGCCAAAGATGATAATAAGCGCACAAAGTCCGATAAGCGGTAAATTTTCAAACATACTCATCTCTTTATTGTGAACGATCACTCCTTTTGGCTCACCAAAGCTTGCCATATTAAAGTGCGAAAAGTCGGCTATAAAGATGATGGCAAGGGCTATTGCAAATAGCGCAACTGCAAAATACTGACCCGTAACTATCGCGCCTTTAAAAACTAAAAATTCGCTAACAAATATCGCAAAAGCAGGCACTCCGACCAAAGAACAAACCGCTGCGCCAAACATTATCGTAGTAATAGGCGCTATCTTTATCATGCCGCCCATCTTGCTCATGTCTTTGTGGCCGTAAATTCTTGCTATATTTCCGGTAGAACAAAACGCAAGCGCTTTTGTAAAGCTATGTGCCAAGCAGTGAAAGATCGCAGCGAAAATTCCAAGTTCTCCTCCGATACCCAAAGCAAAAGCTATAACGCCCATATGAACTATAGAGTGGTATGCAAACATTCTTTTTACGTCGTGTTGTCTAACTAAGAAAATTCCCGCTATAAATAGTGTCAAAGTGCCCGAAATCAGCATAATATCTTGCACGAATTCAAACCCCGTAGCATTAGCGGTAACGGCGTAGTATCTTAAAAGCGCAAGCATAGCGCATTTTAAAAGAACGCCCGAAAGAAGCGCTGATATAGGTGCAGGACCTTGAGCGTGAACATCAGGTAGCCAAGTATGAGTAGGAGCAAGCCCCGCTTTCGTACCAAAACCGATAAGAGCCAAAACAAATATCAATTTAGCGGCATCTGAATTTAACTCCTTAGCATTACTCATGATAGTAGTCCAAAGCATCGCCTCTTCGCCGTTTCCTACATTTGAGAAAGTAGCAGAGTATAAAACAACCGTAGCATATAGAGCAAATGCTAAGCCGATAGAGCAAAGGACTATGTATTTATAGCCGCTCTCCGTTGATTTTTGATCTTTGTTGATAGCAACCAAAAAAACGGAAGCCAGCGTTGTAGCCTCGATAGCGGCCCACATAAAGGCTATGTTATTGCAAATAACGCTTAAAGTCATGGTAAATACGAAAACATGGCAAAGCGCATAGTATTTTCTAAGATCTTCTAAATTTATATGCCCCTCTTCAAGCTCCCACTTCATATATTGAGTGGAATATAAATTTACTAAAAATCCGGTTACTGCAATAAGTATCAAAAATACGCAACCAAGACCATCAAGAAACAAAAACTCATCATAGCTAAAAAACGTACCGTCGCTAAGCACTTTACAGACGTTATAAAGCAGCGCAAAAGATGTTGCGCCCGATATTGCGGCATGCTCCGTGCTAAGAAGCGTATAGTTTTTAGGAGATAAGAACAAAACCAAAGCTCCTATAAGCGGTAAAATTAATATCAAAATTAAACTATCCATCTTTAACCCCTTAAATTCGTAGCTTTAGACGTATCAAGACTATCGTAAGCCTTGTAAAATCTAATAGCCAGAACGCTCATTATGATTACTGCAAATATCGCGTCGGTTAAGATCCCAAGCTCGACAAGCTCGTGAGAGTTGTAAGCCATAAGAGCCAAGCTTAGATGTATGCCGTTTTCAAAAAGGCAGTAAGCTAAAATTTGTTTTACGAAAGAATTTCTAAGCATAAAACCGAAAATTCCCATCATAAATACGCATACGGCAGCCAGCAGCATAATCTGATCTTTTATAAGCGAAAATTCCAAAAAGATAGGATTTATGCTCATAGAACACGCCAGACTAAAACCCATGGCTATAACGGGGCTTACGAAAAACCCTGCTACAGGCTCGTCTTCAGATACGACTCCAAGTTTTTTAATTAGCCAAAACAAAATAGCAGGCACAAATAAAACCTTGGTAAAAAATGCCACTATAGCCCAAGTTGATAGCTGAGGAGCGTTAAATTTAGAAGATAGCATGAAAAAGATGCTAACTAATATCAAAGTTTGGATTGCATAAACGCCCACCGAGGCTTTTAAATTTCTAAGTCCGAAGACAGCCAAAGATGTTACTATCATACATATTGCTAAAATATCTAGAGTTTGCATCTTACACTCCTACAACATAAAGCGTCAACGCTATAAAGGATATGGCAAGCGCGCCGATAGCGTTTTTGCGAAGGCTTGACGTCATCTTAAAGCGTGGGCCGAAGTTATCTATAAACACCGCAGCGACATAAAACACTCCCGCTTTTAGAACAAATATAACAATGGCTAAAAACGGATTTGAAAAATTCCAAGGCTCAAATATAGTTAAAAAGAGTCCTATCATTGCAAATTGTTTTAGGATAAGAGACGCTTGCACTAAGCCCAAATCACTTCCTGCATATTCTCCGAGCAAACCTTCTTGAAGCTCTTGTTCGGCTTCTGCCAAGTCAAAAGGCTTTCTACCCGTTTCTACATACATACACCATAAAAAGGCGATTGACGCAACCGCAAAGCTTGGAATTTGATATCCTATGGTTCCGTCTTTTACCATTTGTTGAATTTCAACCAAATTTGAAGTCTTTGCACTAAGCATAACGACGATCAAACACATAATCATAACAGGCTCTACATATACGGCAAGCATCTGTTCGCGTCCGCCGCCCGTTGCCGCATAAGGATTTCCGCTATCCATAGATGCCGCGCCAAAGACAAATCTTAAAAGCGCGCCCAGATAAAGAATAACGAATATATCAGAATAAGCGCCAAATATGGTCTCCTTGCTATACGTTATAGGGATAGCCGCCAAAATCGCAGCAGATGTTGCAAACAAGAAAAACGGCGCATATCTAAACACCCAGTGAGAGCATTCAGGCACTGTTCTTCCGCGTCTAAATAGCTTTATAATGTCGCGATACGTTTGAAAAAAATCGCTTCCTTGTTTTGACTGAAGCTTAGCTCTAAGCTTTCTAGCTATACCGTCAAATAAAGGCGCAACCAAGACGATAACGACAACTTGAAATATCATTAAAAGTATAGTTTCCATCTTACGCCCCTTAAATCAAAAAGTAACTAACTGCGAGTATCGCACACAAATAGACAATAATATAAAGAGAGTACACGTTTGTATAACCGCTTTGCATTATGCCTATCTTATCGGCTATACTCTTGCAACGGTTAATGATAGGCTCATATATCATTCCCCACCAGATGTCTTGCGGGTGATTATGATACTCTACAGGATTAAAATAGCCCTTTGTAATTATTTTTTTATGCCCTTTAAACAGCCAATCCATAATCTTTCTAAGATCGCCCGTAAAAGGACCTCCTGTCATTTGCATACGTGAACTGTATTTAAATCCGCAAGCCCAAGGATCAGTCTCTCTTGGCTTGGTTCTATTTGCCTTCATTACTACCAAAATCGCAAAAGGAAGTATCATGGTAGAGCATAAAATAATCGCTATTAAAGGAGTAGATACAAAACTTCCGATAGGAGATGTGATAGATGTGGCACCTAAACTCGCATCATATCCGCTTGGAGATATTGAATTAACAGCTTGCATAATATAATCGACAATGATATTTGCTCCAACACCAAAGCCGACACAACCTATCATCAAAATCACCATTCCTAAAACCATGCCCACAGGGCTTTCTTTTGCATTTTCCCAAATTTTCTTATCTCTTGGAGTTCCTGCAAATATAACCGCATAAAGTTTTAAGTGCATGCCCACCAAAACTCCCGTAAGCGCAAGAGCTACAACAGAAAGGGTAAATGCATATCTGGTAAAAATTCCTTGCTCCATGGCTCCTTGAAGCATACCTTGATAGGTAAACCACTCGGACACAAAGCCGTTTACAGGCGGAAGCGCGGCAATGCCCATGATGCCTATAAACATACCCACGCTTGTCCAAGGCATTTTTTTAGCAAGTCCTCCAAGCACGTCCATATCTCTTGTGTGAGTTGCATGAAGAACCGAACCTGCACAAAGAAAGAGAAGCCCTTTAAATATCGCGTGGTTTACTACGTGATAGCAACCCGCTAAAAAACCTACCGCGGCTAGCGTCATATTGCCTGCTGCAACGCCGTAAATTCCGGTTCCCAAACCAAGTAAAATAATTCCTATATTTTCAACGGAGTGATAAGCAAGCAAGGCTTTATAATCGTGTTGGCAAAGCGCATAAAGAACGCCAAAGAGAGAACTAGCGGCACCTAAAATCAATATAGTAAGCCCAAAATATATACTCATCGGCAAAAACAGAGTAAATTTGACAAGAGTAAATAACGCAACTTTTATCATAACTCCGCTCATAAGCGCTGAAACGTTTGAAGGCGCTGCGGGGTGAGCAAGCGGAAGCCAAACGTGAAACGGCCACATGCCCGCCTTGCTACCAAAGCCGACAAGAAACAGAATAAAAACTATCACAGAAGCGCCCATAGGCATTTTTACGTTCATAAACGCAGAAAATTCCGAGCTTCCCGCATAATAAGCCATAAGAAGCAAGCCGCATGTGATACAAAATGCTCCGACTTGAGCTATGCCAAGATATATCATTACCGCTCTTAAAGTGCCTTTTCCGTCATTTACAAGGATTAAAAACGATGATATAAGGGTCATAAGCTCCCAAAGCACAATAAAGCAAAATACGTTGTTTGCGCTAATAACTAGAAGCATTGATAATATAAACAGATTAAACAAACAGGCAAAAACTCCTACATTGGCTTTTTTGACGTATTCTTCAGCATAGCTCATGCCGTAAACGCTACTTGCAAAGCCGATAAATACAACAACAAAGCTAAAGAAATTTCCAAGTGGATTTAAAGCGAAATTCGGAGAATAAAGGAAATTGCCAAAAAGCGCAAAACTATCGCTTGAGCCCATATTGCTTACAAAGTGAACCATAGCGTAAAAACAGCTTAACGCGCTAAGCCCAAAGCCAACCTTAACGGCAGCCTTTGGAGCGCCGTAAAGTAAAATACTAATAATCGAGCTTACGCAAAAAAGAGTGTAAACACTTATCATAGCTCACCCCCTTGAGGAGAGCAAATTTTAGCTCCTTGTAAAATTTTATTTACAAATTTATCCGCCGCTTCAAAATCTATCTTCCTGCCAAGCTTGTGCTCATTAAGCATAGGATCAACCATTATAAGAGCGCTTGTAGGACAAACATCGACACAAGCGGGACCTCCCTCGCGACCGTAGCACATATCGCATTTTATAGCGATATTTTTTGCACCGGCTTGAGACTCTATCTCAAGATAGTATTTTGGCTCAACCGCATAATTAACAGACGGCATAAGCTCTGCACTTGAGCTAATAGCACCATAAGGGCAAGCGATAGTGCACATCTTACAGCCTATGCAAATTTCCTCATGAAGCTCTATGCAGTTATCATCAAACCTAAGAGCTCCGGTCGGACAAACGTTTGCGCACGGCCCATCATCGCACTGCCTACATTGAGACGGCATAACGCCACCCGCTTGTCTAAGAACCGTTAGACGAGCTTTTGACAGCTTGCCTCGCTCATAAGCGCTCTTAAAACAGGCCGCCATGCAAGTAGCGCAACCTATACAGCGCTTATAATCAGCGATTACAAATTTATGCTTTTTCATAAATTCCTCCTAATATAACCAAGAACTGCCACAAATGAGCTCTTGCTTACTTGATTTGGGTTAAGCAACCCATAGTATTTCCCTGCCGTTATTTCTCTTTCGGTGTTTTGAAATTTAATACACGCATATGATATGCTGTTAGAAATTTTATAAATCAATATATGTTTGAAGGTATTTATTGATTTATGCAAATTCAAAAGCTTTGATACACTCATTTTATAACCACCGCTTTTCTTAAAATAGACAAGACAATTCTATATGATTTGCAAGAAAATTTCCGTCATCTATCTGACAAATTTTTAATTTTTATATTAAGTCTTATAATTTATATTTTTTTAATATTTATTAATGAAAACAGGGCGATTTTTATATAATTAGCGTGTATATAAGGAATATATAAATAAAAATTCTGAGATTTTATATTTTATATTATCAATTTTTATTAATTTTATATAGATGATTATAATTTAATTGATAAAATATTATATTATTTCTTAAATTTAATATATAAAATTAAAAATTAATACATTTTACTCATTTAAATTTCTAAAATTCTCTATACTCATATAAAAAATGTAGTCAAAAAGTGTTTTAGCGATTTTCAAATTTCAATTTTTAAATCAAGTCAGCTAGCCTTTATAACTTTTTGGCTAAAATCCCCCTTATTTTTAAAAGGCAAATTTAGTGGATAATTATGATGTAGTCGTAATCGGCGGCGGTCATGCGGGCATTGAAGCTTGCACGGCGGCTGCAAAAATGGGTAAAAAAACACTTCTTATAACAATTCTAGCAGAGCAAATCGGTGCGGCAAGCTGTAATCCCGCAATCGGAGGACTAGCAAAAGGTCATCTCGTAAAAGAGATAGACGCACTTGGCGGAGCTATGGGGCTTGCAACGGACGCTACGGGAATTCAGTTTCGCGTGTTAAATGAGAGCAAAGGGCCTGCAGTTCGCGGCTCAAGAGCACAAATTGATATGGACAGATATAGAGTCTATATGCGAAATTTGCTTTTAAACACTCCGAATTTGGAAATTTCTCAAGAGATAGCAACTGAAATTTTAACTCAAAACGGCGAGATAACAGGCGTAAAAACACATCTTGAAAATACGTATGGAGCCAAAAAGCTCATCATTACTACGGGAACTTTTTTAAACGGGCTTATTCACGTTGGATTTAACAAGCTTGAAGCAGGACGCGTTGGCGAGCTAAGCTCTACGAATTTAAGCTCAAGCCTTGCAAATTTAGGACTTAAAATGGGCAGGCTAAAAACAGGAACTTGTCCAAGGATAGATGCCAAGACGATTGATTTTAGCGTGCTTGAAAAGCAAGGTGGGGATGAAAATCCAAAGCCGTTTAGCTTTAGAACCGAGAATTTTAACCCTACCCAACTGCCTTGCTACATAGCTTACACAAACGACATCACACACGAGACTATCCGCTCAAATTTCGATAAAGCGCCTCTTTTTACGGGGCAAATCGAGGGTGTCGGACCAAGATACTGCCCAAGCATAGAGGATAAGATAAATCGCTTTGCAGATAAAGAGCGCCACCATCTTTTTATCGAGCCTCAAACTCTTGAAGCGACTGAATACTACATCAACGGATTTTCAACGAGCCTTCCTTACGAAGTGCAAGTTAAGATGCTGCGCTCGGTAAAAGGCTTTGAAAAGGCTCGCATAGTTCGCCACGGATATGCTATCGAGTACGACTACGTCGAACCTACCGAGCTAAAACACAGCCTAGAAACCAAAAAGATAAAGGGGCTTTACTTAGCAGGCCAGATAAACGGCACGACAGGATACGAAGAAGCAGGCGCACAAGGGCTAATGGCAGGCATAAATGCGGTTTTAAGTATCGATGAAAAAGAGCCTTTGGTTTTGCGCCGAGACGAAGCGTATATCGGCGTGATGATAGATGATCTGGTCACAAAAGGCACAAAAGAGCCTTATAGGATGTTTACCAGCAGAGCAGAATACCGCTTGCTTTTGCGCGAAGATAACGCGATTTTAAGACTTGGCTCATACGGACGCGAGCTTGGGCTGATAGATGCAAAAACTTATGAAAAAATAGAAAGCATAAGAGCAAATTTAGCTAAAGGGCTTGAAATTTTAGAAAGTCGCGAGCTAACTCCGTCAAAAGAGAATTTAGCTATGCTTGCAAGCTTAAATGAAGATATCATCAGCGAAAAAATCACACTTCAAAAGATAGTCGCCAGAAAGAGCTTTAACGAAGAAAAACTGCGAAAACTGGATGAATTCTTTGAAAATTTAGACGAAGCTAGCTTGGAGCAAATTTTAATCGAATGCAAATACAAGCACTACATAAGCGAACAAAAAAACCAAATCGATAAAATGAAAGATATGATGAGCGTCAAAATTCCTGAAGGCTTTAGCTTCCGCGGTATCAGCGGACTTAGCAACGAGGTGGTAGAAAAACTTGAAAAATTTGCGCCGCCTACGCTATTTGCAGCAAGTGAAATTTCGGGCATTACACCTGCTGCGATTGATATTTTACACATTTATATTAAGCAATTTTGTCAAAGTCAAAATAAAATGAGAATAGGAAATAAAAATTGATAATATATACAATAAAAAATGAGAATGAAAATGGGGAGAAACAAAACCACTAGGAATATAATCCCGGAATTTATGGCAAAAAATCCTAAAGATATTTTTGAAATTCTACTCCCAATAAGACTAATGCTTAATAGTGATGATTATGCAAATAATAAATTCAAGGTTATAATAAAAAACAAAGATTTAACTTTAATATCAATACTTATATGATAAATAAAGATAACACATTTAAATTAGAAGAACTGATGTAAGGAACAAAATGAAAAAATTTTCTATTATCCTGGTTTTGTTTTTAAATTTTGCCTATGGGCTTGATAAAAATGATCCATATTTTTCCGATACAAACTCAACCTGCCCTATTAAATTTATAGATGTTTTTAAAAGTCCAAATTTTGTAGCCGTTATAGAATATAAAGACAATAAAAAAATCCTTTTTAGCTCATCAAAACAGATGTTTCACTATTTTTACAAGCTAAACCACCACTTTGTGCCTATAAACAGGCTTTTAGTTACCGATTTTAAAACTGGAGAGCCAATTGAAGCCTCCGAAGCGTTTTATGTTTTTGGCTCTAGGATAGTTAGTGCAAGCGGTGATGACTTGATACCATTTGCACTAGAGTCTAATGCAAAAGAATTTGCAAGCAAAAACTCAGGTCATGCCATATTGCCATTTTCAAAGATTACGGCTAAACTAATTGATTATTTAAATTAGCCGACTCTTACCTTTAAAAGCCTTAACGACATTATTTATATACAACATATCAATATGATATTACAATGTAAATTATTTCTAAATTTTAGTATCAATTCAATTGATTTAAATCAATTGAATATTATTATCATTTCTGATAGAATAGCCGTTTTATTACTATTTAAAAAGGATTTCTATGCAAAGAAAAGTTATGCTAAGCTTTGCTCTTGTCGGTGTTTTAATGGCTAATGACAATATTGATCTTAAAGCTTTAGATAGCGTTACTGTAACAGCTCAAAGGTCTTCTCAAAATATGGATCAAATCAGCAAAAGCATATCGGCAATAAACAAAGAAACTATTGCAAGAAAAATCGGCACTAGTGTCCCTTCTTTAATCAGCGAGGCACCGGGAGTATCGATGGTAAATGAAGGAATAGACTCAGGCACTATAAACGTTCGAGGATTTAGCTCGTCTGATTATAGAGTTCCTATGTTTATTGACGGACTTAGATTTAGAGGTAGGCCTGCATTTGAATATTCTATTTTCAGCCCTGATCAAATAGAGAGAATTGAGATCATAAGAGGTCCTGCCAGTACACTTTATGGCACAGACGCTTTTGGCGGTATAGTAAATTTGGTAACAAAAAGAGCAAGCGGAGATGTCTTTGGAGAATTTAAACTCTCTGATACCTACATAAGCTCACAATATCAAAGCGTAAACAAAGGAACACAAAATCGCCTACAGCTCGGGTTTGTCGGAAATGGATTTGACGCTTTACTTGGATTAAATTACAAAAACGGCAAAGAATATAAGACCCCTGCCGGAAAGATAGATAATACAAACTACAGATATAAAAGTTTGGACTTTAAAGGTGGATATAGCTTTGCCGACCATCATAGAATCGAACTTGTAACAAGATACACCGAGTCCAAAAGAGGAGTTGTCGGAACCTCTGTAGGAGCTCCGGGAACAGCAAATAAAACAGGATTTCAAAAATATATAAGAGAAGATCCTCTCAGAGAGAAATATATCGCTATTAATTACGATGCCAATATAAATAATAAAATTATTTTAGACTCTAGCTTATACTATAGAGAGCTTTTTACACATCTTAACATAAGACCTTATATAGGCTCATTCTCGCCAAGACAAGTTGATAACTACGTTAACGGACCCGAAGTGTATGGCGGTAAATTTATAAGTAAATTTATAGGCGATAATTTAACTCAAACTTATGGAATAGATTTTTATTATGAAGATTGGGATAGTGTTTATCAAAGCGTAGACAAAGGACCAAAATTAAGAAATAGGCTCAGAACTAAGCAACTTGATGTAGCAGGATTTGGCTTGCTTGAGTATGGATTTAACAATGGAGCCATTTTGAGCGCCAATCTAAGATATGATCATATCAAAACCTCATTTGATATGGATAGCAGCATGAGTCCGTCCGTCAAAAAACTATATGAAAACGCAAATAATAGAAAAGACTCAAGAGCTAGCTATGGGCTTGGTCTTATCTATCCTTTGGTTGGAGATTTGGAATTTGTAGGAAATTTCTCCACATCATTTAGAGCGCCTATGAGCGGTGAAGTAGCTCCTATATTAACATTTTCCGGAGCCGAAGCTTATCTTCCAAATCCGGAGTTAAAAATAGAAAAAGGTGTAACATACGAAGCCGGACTTAGATATAGCGACCAAATGCTAAGATCAAATTTGATATATTATACGGGAGATTATAAAGATTTGATCGTAGAAAAAAGCTGGACAACAGGAGCAACGACTTATTATCAGGCTCAAAATATAAATAGAGCGAAAATTAGCGGGCTTGAGTTTGATTTGGCCTATAAAGTTTTAAATTCTTTAGAGTTTAAAACCAGCCTTGCATACACGAGAGGCAAAAATAAAAACACCGGCAAGCCTTTGCCTGAGATCGCACCTCTTAGCGGACATGTAGCGCTTTCATACTCCTCTACTTTCCTTAAAAATTCATATATAGAGTATAGCGGTGATTGGGCTGCACGCAAAACGCGCATAGATGAAAGCATGGAAAAAGAAAGAGCCGGATATTTTGTACATAATATATATTTAGGAAAAAGCTTTGGCAAATTTGGAGCGCTTAAAGATCTTAGCCTGAATTTCGGTGTTGAAAATATTTTTAACAAAGAGTATGCTCCGAGTTTAAGCTATGAAGCAATATCGCAGCCAAGAAGTGCGACAAATCCGCTTTTAAATCCGGGGAGGAATTTTAAACTTGGATTTAAAGCAAGCTTTTAAATTTAAGGGTAAGGCTATAAGCCTGCCCTATTTCCAGCTCAAAGGATAAATTTGAAAATTTTAGCGATAGTTATAGCTTTTTGCTTATCTTTAAACGCCGTAGAATTTAGAGATCAAAACGGCAATAAATTCTATTTTAAAGAGTCTATTAAAAACGTTGCCCTATTCCCTATTCCTTTAGCTTCGTTTTCACTTAGTGTTGAAAATAACACATCTCGCCTAGCCTCCATCCATCCTATGGCCAAAAAAAATATAGATAGAGCAATGCTATCAAAAATGATAAAAGGCTCTTCGGAAATTCCAGTTGGAGGTATAGGAGATGACTTTATGCCAAATATGGAAGAGCTTATTAAACTCTCTCCGGATCTTGTAATCCAATGGGGTATGAGAGGAGAAAAGCTTATAGAACCGCTAAAGAAAGTGGGTCTAAACGTAGCGCTTGTAAATCTAAGAGGGACGGAAGAAGATCCGCTTTTCTGGTTTGATATGCTAGGTAAAATTTACGAAAAAGAGAATAGAGTAGCACAAATTTTAAACAATAGGGCTCAAACTAGAGCAAAAATAGAGGAATTTACAAAGAACCTCCAAAATAAGCCAAAAGTATTGTTTATATTTGGAAGAGATAAGAGCTACGAAGCTGCCGGTAAAAAAACATATTTTGATTATGAAATTTCGTTAAGCGGCGGTAAAAATATAGCAAATTTCAATGGCTTTAGGATAATCAATAAAGAAGAGATTATTGCACAAAATCCGGATATTATTCTTCTTAGTAACTTTGATAATTTGACCCCAAATGACTTTTTTAAAGACAAACTTTTAAAAAGCGTAAAAGCGGTAAAAAATAAAGCTATTTACAAAATGCCTATCGGCGGAGATATGTGGGAGCCTCCCACCGGAGAATCACACCTTGCATGGCTATGGTTTAGCATACTTTTTTCAGGGCAAAATCATTTGAGTTTGGTAGAAGAGATGAGAAAAAGCTATAAAATACTTTATGAGTATGACTTAAAGGATGACGATATAGCTCAAATTTTACGCTTTGATATGAACGGCGATAGCAAATTTTACGATTTTTTCAAGACTAAATGAAAAAATATATCTTCTTACTATTTTTACTCGCGCTAGTATCTGTCTTCTCTATAGTTGTGGGACGAATTTCACTTGAAGAGTTTAGAAATTACTACACAAATGATTTTGATACCTTACAAACGATTATTTTTGATTTACGCTTGCCAAGGCTTATAGTCGCCTTTTTAGTCGGTGCAAGCCTAAGTGTAGCAGGAGTCATCTTCCAAGCCATGTTTCAAAATCCGCTCGTTAGCCCAAATATACTTGGTGTAGGAAGCGGAGCTGGATTTGGTGCAGTAGTTTGCATCTTAATCTTTTCAGATCCGTTTATCACACAAATCGGAGCTTTTATATTTGGATTTTTGGCTGTTATGATATCTTATGCCTTAGGCACTTTGGTCAATAAAAACTCAAAACTTATGCTGGTTTTAGCAGGTATTATCACAGGAGCTATTTTTGAAGCCTTGATTTCTATTGTAAAATACGTAGCAGATACCGAAGAAAAGCTTCCAAGCATAGTATATTGGCTAATGGGAAGCTTAAATGCCATATCGTGGGACGATGTGATAATTTTAGCTCCGATTTGCACCATAGGACTTGTTATTTTAAGCCTAATGGGGTGGAAGTTAAACATATTATCTCTTGGCAATGAGCAAGCAAGCATTTTTGGCGAAAATAAATTCTTAGGCTTTATATTTGTTGTTCTTGCCACACTTATCACAAGTACGAGTGTAGCCATAGCAGGGATTATAGGCTGGGTAGGACTGCTCGTCCCGCATATTACAAGATTGATATTTGGCTCCGATAACACCTCTTTAGTACCTATTTCAGCTATTTTTGGGGGTATCTTTTTAATGCTTACGGATAATGTTGCCAGAAGCGTTAGCTCGGCGGAAATTCCGCTTAGTATTTTAACCGCTCTTGTAGGAGCTCCTCTTATAGGCGTGATAATGGTTAAAAAAGGCAAAAAATGGTCTTAAAGGTAGAAAATTTAAGCTTTTCATACGATAAAAAAGAAATTTTAAGAAATTTAAATTTTAGTTTAAATTCCGGAGAGACTCTTGGTATTTTAGGAAAAAACGGTATTGGCAAATCCACTTTTCTCAAGATAATTTTAGGCATCTTAAAAACTAACCGTGGAAAAATTTTAATAGACAACAACGATATATCGTTACTCGATAACAAAAGTCGTGCAAAACTAACAGGATATGTTCCTCAAAGCGAAAAAATAGCCTTTAGCTTCAAAGTAAAAGATATGATACTTATGGGCATAAATGCAAATATAGGTATATTTCAAAGACCTAGCAAAAGCGACAAAAAAAGAGTTGAAGAGGTAGCCGATATAGTAGGTGTTAGCGATTTTTTAAATTTGGATGTTGATGAATTAAGCGGAGGAATGTTGCAGCTTGTTTTAATTGCAAGATCACTTGTATTAAATCCAAAAATACTTATCATGGATGAGCCGACTTCATATCTTGACGTGTTTCATCAAAATGCTATTTTAAACCTTATAAAAAGACTCAATATAGAATATAAAATGTGTATCATCTTTACTTCGCACTATCCCGATCATACTCTTGCCGTGGCAGACAAAACACTACTTTTAAACGGTATTGATGGATATAAATTTGGCAACACTCGTGAAATTTTAACCGACAGAAATTTAAGTGAGCTTTTTAATATAGATTTTATAAATTTGGATATAGAAAACAAATCTAGACTTCTACCGAAATGGAGTGTATAGAATAATTATCTATAAATTTTATAGTGAGCAATAGCCAAAATAATATTTTATTTTTTGTTGTTTCAATATAAAAATATACTTGATATTTATAGCACTATCGTCTTCGTTTGCATTTTCATTTAATGTAAGATCCATAATTTCTTTAAAAAACAACATATAGAATATATCAAAATATCAAGCCGCTTTATCTTGTTGACAAAAGCTTAACTTATCGCAATATCTCATAGATAGACAATTAAGATATATGCTCTAATATTATTCCACTATTTATATTGGTGATTAATAAATAAACAAATCTATACACTACAATAAATATGTAGAAAGCTTCATATTTTTCATTAATCAACAAAACTTACATATTTCCTGTTTTAAAATCAAGCATTATACTTTAAAAAATAGGAATTAAATCTTCTTATTATCAAATTATCTTGTGCTATTATCATTTTTTAATTCATACATTTGGCTATATAAAAATTTAATACTCTATACAATATAATACCAATTTTCAAAGGATAATAGATGAAAAATCTATTATCATTGTTTATTGAATATGACAAATTTAGTAAAAAACAATAAATATCGAAATTTAACTACACCGACCCCTATTTTAGAGGTCGGTTATAATCCTAAGACTTAAGCGCAGGCTTACCGAAGATAAATTTACAAATTTGTATAAAGAAGCAAATTCCGCCCACTATAAATATCATGTCGCCTATCATCCTTATCCATCTTAGCATTTGCAGGTGTTCGCTTTGCAAAAATTCAGCACTTCTTGCATACCAAATACCCACTTCAAGACTTGCTACGGCTTGATAAATTCCTATAGGCAAAAGCGAGGTTAAAATCATGAGCATAAGTCCCCAGTTTAGCGACCAAAATCCAACCTTCATAAGAGTATCGTTAAACTCTTTATCCTTATAAATATAAATAGTAGCTAGCCAAATAAAGCCAAGCGCTAAAAATCCATATACGCCAAATAGCGCCGCATGTGCGTGAACAGGAGTTGTGTTTAGCCCTTGGATATAAAATAAAGCTATCGGAGGATTTATCAAAAATCCAAATACCCCCGCACCTAGCATATTCCAAAACGCAACGGCGATAAAGCAGTAAAGCGGCCATTTAAGCGTCTTTGCCCATGTTTGAGCAAACTGCATCCTATAATGCTGAAACGCTTCATATCCAAGTAGCACTAAAGGCACTACCTCAAGAGCTGAAAAGCTGGCTCCAACAGCCATTATAGGTGTCGTGGTTCCTGAAAAGTATAAGTGGTGAAAGGTGCCTGGAATTCCTCCTATCATAAATATACTCGCACTTGCAAGAGTAGCAAACGTAGCCATTTTCTTTGAAGCAAGCCCAAGGCTAACAAAGACAAAAGCTAGCGAAGCCGTCGCAAATACCTCGAAAAATCCTTCAACCCAAAGATGAACCACCCACCAGCGCCAGTACTCCATAATAGGAATCGGGCTTCTTTGACCGTAAAATAACCCCGCTCCGTAAAATAATCCCACAGCTATGGCAGAAGCTGCAAATATAGCGAGTAAATTTTTATCTCCATTAGCTTTAAATCCGCCCACAAAGCCGCGAAGCAAAAGCACCATCCATATAACAAGCCCTACAAAGAGAATTATCTGCCAAATTCTTCCAAGCTCTATAAATTCATACCCTTGATGCCCAAGCCAGAAGCTTAAATTTATAGGCATTATGTTTGCTATAGCTAGATATTGCCCCGCAAAACTGCCTACAACCAAGAATAAAAGTGCGTAAAATAAAAGATCAACGCCTAGTTTTTGGTATTTAGGATCTTTTCCTCCGTTTATGATAGGAGCTAAGAATAATCCCGCAGCTAAAAATCCCGTAGCTATCCAAAAGATACTAGCTTGTATATGCCAAGTTCTAGCTAGCGAGTAAGGGATGTATTGAGATACGTCAATACCGTAAAATTCCTGCCCTTCGACCGTATAGTGAGCCACAAACCCGCCCATCATAAACTGAAACACAAATAGCGCCACCGCGACAAAAAGATATTTCGGAAGCGCTTTTTGAGAAGGAGTTAGCTCAAGTTTTTTAAGAGGATCTTGCGTGATGACTTCAAGCTTTTCATCCTCTTTAGCTCCGTAAAAAGATGAGAACCACACCAAAAATCCGATACCTGCTAGCAATATAACAAAGCTTGCAACCGACCAGAAGATATTTTCGCTACTTGGAACATTATCTATCAAAGGTTCATGCGGCCAGTTGTTCGTATATGTTACATCGCTATTTGGGCGATTTGTAGCTGTCGCCCAAGCCGTCCAAAAGAAGAAGTCGTTTAACTCTTTACGATTTTGTAAGCCCGGAAGCGTATTTGTCTTCATTGCATAAGCTTCTCTTAGCTTATCAAATTTAGGATCGTCTCCAAAAAGAGATAGATACTCCTGTCTTACTATATCTATGGCTTTTATCCTATCTTTACTTAAAACTATAGTATCGTTTTTAACGGTATTTGTGCGATATTCTTTTTTAAGGATTACTTTAAGCTCGGCCTTTTTTTCATCGCTTAATTCATCATATTTTTTATTATAAAGCTTGTTTGCTTTTATGTCCAAAAATGCCACAAGCTCTTTATGCAACCAATCCGCACTCCAATCAGGCGCCTGATAAGCTCCGTGCCCCCAAACGGAACCAAGTTGCATGCCTCCTATACTCTGCCATGCCTCTTGGCCTTTATAGATACTCTCTTCTTCTATAAATACTTTTCCTTCATCATCCACAAAGCTAACTATGGGTGGCGACTGCCTATAAACCTCCACTCCATAGTAGCCTAAAATGCCAAAGGCAAAGATCAAAACGCCAATCAGCGCCAACCAATACTTTTTGTATTCGCCCATACTTGCTCCTTTATAATAAAATAAGAGTAAGTTTATCTCATTAAAAAATTTGAGACGATGATATACATCAACAAAAAAGATATTTTTTATCCTATTTAATGCAATAAATTAAATTTGCCAAGTAAAAATGCAGTATTAAAAGACATGTTAATATCAATATAAATTTTATAAATTTGGATATAAAAAATAAATCCGGACTGCTACCGAAATGGAGTGTATAGATTACTTAATTGATTAGATTTAGTGCGGTTATATTAATTAATATACTTGTATATATTTTATTTTAAAAATAAAGCTCTGTATTTTGAAAATAGGAGTTAAATCGCCTTATTATCAAATTATATTGAGCTATTATCATTTTTTACTTTGCATATTTAGTTATATAAAATTTTAATATTCTATAGAATATAATACAAATTTTCGATAGGGAACGGATGAAAAATTTATATTGTTTACTAAATATGACAAATTTTGTAAAAAATCATCGCTTTAAGTCATAATTTAATTTATATTTATAATAATTAGAAGAGTTACAAAAAAGGAGTTTTGCAAAAATGAAAAATTTATCTATCAAATGGAAAATTTACGTTCCGCTTTTAGCGTTGTTTGCCCTAGCTATAGGCGTTATGTTTGTATTTTTCTTAAACAACACCAAAAATATACAAAAAAGAGTATTTGAGCAAAAAGAATCCGCATTTGCTCTGTTTATAAAAGAAAAAATCAACACCAAATTTCAAGTAGGCGTTATGAACGCCATAAATTTAGCCCAAAACAAATATGTTATTCAAGCTTTGTCATATCAAGATAAAAAGATCGCCAAGGATAAAATAAACGAACTTGCAAATTCATTAAAAGAGTTTTCCGACTACAAAAACATAAGAATTCACATACACAATGCCGACATAAAAAGCTTTTTAAGGCATTGGAACGATAAATCAGGAGATGATCTAAGTTCGTTTAGAAAGACGATAAAAAAGGTAAAAGAGAGCAAAAAACCGCTTCATGGGATAGAGGTAGGCAAAAGCGGTTTGGTGCTAAGAGGTCTTGCGCCGATATTTGATGAAAATGGCGTTTATATCGGCTCGGTTGAGTTTATACAATCCTTTGAATCAGTCGTTAAAGATCTAAATAAAAATTTAGGAGCAAATTTAATCATCGCGATGAATTCTTCACTGCTTGAAGTAGCCGACGGCTTAAAAGATGCGCCTAAAATAATCTCAAACAGATACGTTGTCGCACAAGATCTTAAGAATTTAGACGAAAATTTATTAAAAGAGCTTGCAAGCTTAAGCGAAAGCGAAGCCACACAAGCATTTACTACTAAAAGCTATTTTGTAACCAAAATTCCTATGTTTGACTTTGAGGGAGCCCAGATAGGATATATATTTGCCGCAGATAGCAACGAACACGTTTATGGCGATATCAAAACAGCCACGCAAGGAATGGTTGATCAGATGATAGTAAGCGGTATCGCTACGATAATTATCACGATCGCGCTTATGATTTTAATGAAACTCTTTATAATCAACCCTATAAACAGGCTAAAAGATCATGCAAACGACCTTGCCGATGGCGAAGGAGATCTAACTCAAAGAATTCCTGTTGAAAGTAGCGATGAACTCGGACAAAGCGCTCAGGAATTTAACAATTTCATAGAAAAAGTTCGCGCAGCTATCGAGGTTGCCAAAGAGAGCAGCAACGAAAATTCATCTGTTTCAAGCGAACTTTCATCCACATCTATAACAGTCGGTAAAAGCGTGGAAAACACTACTAAAAAAGTAGAAGATACGTTTAATATGTCAAGCGAGCTAAAAGATGAGATAAAAAGCTCTATAGAAAGCCTTGTCATCTCCTCTGAAACTCTTAAAAACTCAAATTTAAAGTTGCAAGAAGCCAGAAACAATATCATAGAAATTTCAAATAGCGTCGAGCAGACCTCTCAAAGCGAAATGCAGCTTTCTGCCAATATGAGTGCGCTTAGCTCCCAAGCAACCAAGATAAAAGACGTGCTAAACGTAATTTCAGATATAGCAGATCAGACAAATTTACTTGCTCTAAACGCAGCCATAGAAGCGGCTCGCGCAGGAGAGCACGGAAGAGGCTTTGCCGTAGTTGCCGATGAGGTTAGAAAACTTGCAGAAGGAACTCAAAGCAGCCTAGACGAGATAAGTGCAACGGTAAATACCATAGTAAGATCAATCTCTCAAATTTCAGACAGTATAGAGAAAAATTCAAAAAGCATTAAAGTGCTCATAACAAAAACAGGAGCGACTATAGAAGCGGTTGATTTTGCTACAGAAGCGATGAAACAAAGCGAAGAGCAAGCCGCCAGCAGCATAAATGACTTTAACAAAACAAGCGACGCGATAGCTGAGGTGCTTAAAAATATGAACGAAATAAATCAGATAAGCTCGCTAAATATGCGAAATACCGAAGAGATAGCAACGGCTGCAAATCACCTTTATAATGTAGGCGAGAAGCTAAATCAAATGCTGAGTAAATTTAAAACATGATTTAATATTACTCTTAGCCTTAAATTTATAAGTTAAATTTAAGGCTAAAATATATAAATTTTACGCTCTTTTATAAGTTCGTTGGGCAAGATGCCGAATTTCTCTTTAAAAATTTTACTGAAGTGAGCGAAGTTATTATATCCAACCATCATAGCGGCTTCCTTAACGCTTATGTCATCAGACTTTAATAATTTTTTAGAAATTTCAAGTCTCTCATTTTGCAAAAATTTATGAATACTGACGCCAAAAGAGCGCTTAAACCCGATCTTGAGTTTAAATTCATTCGTAGCACAAAGTCGCGCAAGTTCTTTTATAGTAGGCGGATTTTGTAAATTCTTAAGTAAAATTTCTTTCGCTTTCATTATATTTTTAATATCTATGTCATCAAATTTAAGCCTTTTGCATACAGATAATTTTTCACTTTGCGCATATCCTAAAGTCTTATAAACCATCTCTAAAATTTTAGACTCTATAAAAATTTCTCTCATTTTTCCGCTATAAATTTGAGAATTTAAAAGCTCTTTTAGTATCAAACTTTGAGATGGATTTATCAAATTTGTCTTTGCACTAAATTTCTCATCACTAAAATTTAGCCCAAATTCGCTCATTAACTCGTTGCTTATAATTATCGTCTGAGTTTTACAGCTTTTGACTTTATGCTCTCCGCCAGATAATACCTCATCTTGAACGGTGCCTATGCAAAAATTAGTCGGCTTTAAAACTACACTTTTTAAATCACTGTCTATAAAAGCATGTTCGCTTCCGACATTAAAGCACAAAAAAGACTGAGCGTTTCGCTTAAAAGAATACTTCAAATTTTCGTTATAAATGCCTTCATAAGCGCAATATCCAAGCCCATTACCCACATCAAAATATTCAAGCTTGCAATCTACCGCACTGTTTTTAAACGAAATCTCACCAAATCTCTTGTTGTTTTTTAATCTTATTTCCAAAACCACATCATTAAAAAACTTACAAAGGCTTGTATCAATACCCATATTAATTTTATCCCGTTTGCGTTAGTTTTTAATCCCTTTAACGTTATTATCATATTGATAGTAATTATCTGATTATAATAAAATGAAGCTTAAATTTTATAATTAGGAGTAAGCTTTGAAGACAAAATATATAAAATTTGCGGTTACTCTGTCCGCCATAACCGCTTCGGCAGTATTTGGCGCAGAGAGCATCGCTCTTGGCGAGGTTAAAGTCTTAGCAAATAAAATCAGCGAAAATTTAGAAAAAATCCCACAAAGTATAAGTGTCATTAGCGGAGTTGAGCTTGAAGAAAAGGGTATAAAAAATATAAGCGAATTAACGCAAATTTTATCAAATACCTATGCCACTACGGGTATTCATGAGGGGGTTACGGCACGCGGACTTAACGGCTCTGCGTTTACCAGCTCAAATCCCGTAATGATTTATATAAACGGCGTTGCGCAAGCCAATAGATACGGATATTACATACCTACTACAAATATCCAAAGAATAGAAGTCTTGCGAGGACCAAGTAGTACGATTTACGGCAAAGACTCTATCGGAGGCGTTATAAATATCGTACTAAAAGAGCCTAGCGAGGAACTATCAGGAAGTATCGCAAGCGAATTTGGCTCTTATAGATATTTTACCGGAATGTTTGATGCCAGCGGAGCGATCATACAAGATACGCTTTATCTTGGACTTAACGGCTCTGCTTCAAAAGACGGCGGCTGGATTACAAATGAGCTTAAAGGCGAAAAAGCAAATGATAAAAAAGATCACAATTTCGGTCTAAATTTGAAATTTACGCCTACAGATAAGCTTGCGATGAAGCTATTTTTTGACACTTACCGCAAAAGACACAACGGAAACGACGGCATAATGATACCTTATGCGAAATTTAACTCCATAACAAGAGAAGATGTGAAGCATGCGGAATTTCTAAGCGATACGTACTCGATAGAAAAATCAAATTCACTCGCACTAAATTTAACCTATGATTTTGATAAATTTGACTTTACTTCCGTTACAGCGCTTAAAAACACAAAACAAAGAGGAAATTTCGATATGAGTTTTGGAGGCAAAGACTTTAAAAACTATCTTGGATTTAACGCATTTAGCGACATCAGAATCAAAGACATCTCCCAAGAGCTAAGAGTCGGAAGCAAAGAAGGGCAAGATACTAAATGGATAGGCGGAATTTATTTTGAAAACGAAACAATAGACAAAAAAAGAGTCGGACAGCAGCTTCCGCCAATGCCTCCGTTTTTGCCTAATGCAAACGAATCGGATGCGCCTTCAAAAACTCACGAAAAAACAATGTCTGCATTTGGGCAAATAGGCTATCTAATTACGCCAAAGCTTGAAGCAACGCTTGGCGGAAGATACCAAAGAATCAAAAAAGACGTAATCGTAAGATCATATTCATACCCTATCGGAGGAGCCAAAGGTGCTCCTTTTGTTTTTGAAGATGAAAGAACTTTTAATTCATTTTTACCTAAATTTGCTCTTAGTTACGCATTTACAGAGGCTCTTAGCGCATACGCTTCTTACTCTAAGGGATATTTATCCGGCGGCTTTAATCTCTTCGCTGCAGGAGGCGAAAAAGAAGACAATAGATTTGATTCTCAAACTAGCGATAACTATGAGATAGGCATTAAAGGCGCGTATGAAAATTTTAGATTTTCAGCTGCCGCGTTTTACATGGATATAAAAGATACTCATATTTATTTCGTTGATCCTGCAAATCCAAACAATATCAAAACAGGAAATGCCGATAAAGCCGTTTCAAAAGGGCTTGAATTTGAAAGCACGGCAAGATTAAGTAAGCAAATCGATCTAAATTTCGCAGCAAGCTTACTAAAGACCAAATACGGCAACTACCCGAATTTAGACGGCACAAACGCCAAAGGCAACAGGATAGAAAAAAATCCAAGCTATAAATTTACTACGGGCTTAAGCTATCATGCTCCTTTTGGGTTATATGCAAGACTTGATACGAATTTAGTAGGCAAAACTTACTTCAATCCGCAAAATACTCTTATGCAAAAGAGCTATTTTACAGCCGACACCAAGATAGGCTATGTGAAAGGAAATTTTGATATATACGCTTATGTTAGAAATTTGACCGATAAACAGTATTTTTCAAACGTATTTGATAGGGGCTACGGGCTGCTTGTCGCTTACGATAAGGGTAGAGTCTTTGGGCTTGGTGTTAGATATAGTTTTTAAATTTATAAAGGAGAATTTATGAAAACGGTTAAAATTTTATCCATTTTTACCGCATTTATGATTACAAACTCTGCTTTGGCTCATGATGTTTGGGTATTTGGACAAAACGGCGATAAATTTACTGCAGATATCGGGTTTGGGCATGATTTCCCAAAGTACGAAGAGATTCCTAAAAATAAACAAAAATCATTTGCCCCTTTAGTCGTAGTAAAAAAAGACGGCAGCAAGATAGAGCTAAAACAAACAGGCGAAAGCTACCACTATGAAGGCGATAAGCTTAAAGAGGGAAGCTACTTGTTATTAGGCGAATTTATGCCTACTTTTTTAACTCAAGACGAAGATGGAAACTGGCATGACGACGGCACTAAACAAAACGTAAAAAATCCAAAATACTGCTTACACGCTAGTTTGCCTGCAAAAAGCGTGATAAATATAGGGGGTTCAAAAGATGAATTTGTAACCAAGCCTGTAGGGCAACACCTTGAAATAATCCCGCTTGAAAATCCTGCGAATTTCAAAGTGGACAAACCGTTTAAAATAAAAGTCTTATTTGAAGGGAAACCTTTAAAAACAGCAAAGATTGAAGGAACGCTTGAAGGGTTTTTAAAAGATAAAAGCGCATTTTACGCTACAACGGATCTAAAAGGCGAAACGGAAGTCTTGGCACTTAAAAAAGGAAAGTGGATACTAAAAGCCACTCACAAATTCGGCTTTGAGGACAAAAATATATGTGATGAGGAGCTTATAATCGCCTCTTTTACTTTTGAAATAAAGTAAATTTATAAATCTTAACCGCCAAATTTCGGCTAAATTTACTTGGTCGAAATTTGGATTTTATAAAATTAGTAACTAAATTTAGCTACTGTAAAATTATACTTACTAAAATTTCAATACAAATGCACCATCTTGATAAAAAATATTATTATTCATTAATAAATTCTTAATCAAATTTAAAAATATTTTTATCTTTAGTTCATAAAATAAAGTTTTAAAGTTTAAAAGATATAATAGCTAAAAATTATTATAAGAAAGGAAAATAATGTCCGTAACACAAGACAGACGGAATTTTATCGGATTGGCATTCGGTGCGGTTGCTGCCGTAGGCGGTGCTTTTTCGCTTGTAGCCGTCAAAAAAACTTGGGATCCGCTCCCGAGCGTAAAAGCGGCAGGATTTACTACCGTAGATCTTAGTCCCATGAAAGACGGTGAAATGCGCCAAATCGAATGGCGTAAAAAACCTATCTTTATTCTAAAAAAAGATGCAAATATGCCTGCTAACGACAAAAGAGACGTAGTAGTCGGGGATTCAAGATATATAGTAGCCATAGCGCTTTGCACCCATCTTGGCTGTATTCCTGAGTGGAGAGCAAGCAAGCAAGTCTTTATCTGCGCCTGTCACGCGGGAGAATTTAACGTAGACGGTATCAACACCTTCGGTCCTCCTCCAAGACCTCTTGATATACCGCCGTTTAAAATAGACGGGACTAAGCTAGTACTTGGCGAAACGGGTCCTGAGTATGAAAAACTTGTGGATCAGGCATAGGAGGGAAATATGGCACAAATTCGTAAATCGACGGGGATAATGGACTGGCTGGATCAAAGAATAGCGCTTAATAAAATGATGAAAGTGCTAGTTAGCGAGTACTGGATACCGAAAAACATAAATTTCTTGTGGGCTATGGGCGTTATCCTTACGACGCTTTTTGTATTGCTTTTAGTAACGGGCTTTTTGCTTATGATGTATTACAAGCCTGATATAAATTTAGCCTTTGACAGCGTAAACTACACTATCATGAAAGAGGTTGAATATGGCTGGTTATGGCGACATATACACGCAGTTGCCGCATCTGTTATCTTTTTAATCATCTACATTCACACGTTTACCGCGATTTATTACGGTTCATATAAAAAAGGAAGAGAGCTTATCTGGGTAAGCGGCATGTTGCTTTTCATACTATTTTCAGCCGAAGCTTTTAGCGGATATATGCTTCCATGGGGACAGATGAGCTACTGGGCTGCGATGGTTATCACAAACTTATTTGGCGGAATTCCTGTGATAGGAGATGCCGTAGTTGAGTGGATCAGAGGCGACTATGCGGTTAGCGACTCGACTCTAACGCGCTTTTTCATGCTTCACGTATGCTTACTTCCGCTTGTTTTGATAGCGGTTATCGCGCTTCACTTCTATACACTTAGAATTCCTCATGTAAACAATGAAACAGGCGAGGAGATAGACTTTGATGTAGAGGCTGAAAAATATCTAAAAGGCGACAAAGCAAACGCGAAAGTTATACCTTTCTGGCCGGGATTTTTAGCAAAAGACTTCATGTATATCGGATTTTTCATGATCTTTTTCTTCTATCTTGTGTGCTTTCACTTCAACTTCGCGATGGATCCGATCAACTTTGAGCCGGGCAACCCTCTAAAAACTCCACCGCACATCTATCCTGAGTGGTATTTCTTGTGGCAGTATGAAATTTTACGCGGATTTTTCTTTGATATATTTGGCTTTTCTGCTTACAATATCGGTCTTATCGCGTTTGCATTTGCGGGTATCGCGCTATTTTTCATGCCGATATACGATAGAAGCGACGTTGTTGCTCCTGCGCACGAGAGAAAGGGCTTTTTCGTATGGTTCTGGCTACTAGTGATTGACATGATAGTTCTTACGATATTTGGAAAGCTTCCTGCAGACGGAGTTACAATGGGAATTTCAAATTCATGGATAGGATTTTACTCAACGATTACATTCTTTATCTTGCTTCTTGTGGTACTACCTATCATAACTACGCTTGAAAAGAAAAGGGGTGGCAAATGAGAGAGCTAAAAATTCTTATAGTTGTTGTTGTTCTATCACTGATAACATACTGGGGCATTGAGCCTTATGCTCACTCGATCATGCATCCTAAGGTAGATCCTGTTAATTACAACTTTGCCGAGGGCGACGTAAAGCAAGCTGAAGTAGTAGTTAGTAAAAGAGAGGCTGATTTAGAGAGCGCAAAAAAGCTTGGAGAGACAGCCAAGATAAAAAATGCGGAAAAAGACTTGCAAGAGGCGAAAGACTCTCTTGAAGAGTACAAAACTTTTTGGGCTGAAATAGGTGCTATAGACTTTAAAAAAGGCAACGCCGAAAAAGGCGCGGAAGTATTTATGAACGCAGGCTGTGCGGGTTGTCACGGACTTGAGGCTGCAGGCATGCCTGCTCCTATGGATAATGCAAGTGCAAGCGAAGCTTATAAGGTAGTTCCGCCTGATCTAAGCACTGCAGGATATCTATATGATGACGCTTTCCTTGCAGCAGTAATAAAAAATCCAAATATAGCGCTAAAACTAAAGCATAAATTTAATGACGAAAATCCTTATCCGATGCCTGCATTTTTCGGAGCCGGCGGTGAAGACATAAACCAAGAGCTTGCCGATATGGTAGCTTATCTTAAGTCAGTAGCGCCAAAAGAGGTAAGTGATGAGAAAGTATTTGCAGACTCTTGCCAAAGATGTCACGACATGAAATACGAAAAACAATATGTCTTTACAAACCGCGTAAATTTAGCCGAATACATGGGGTCAAATCCGCCTGATCTATCTATGATGATACGCTCAAAGGGTGCTGATTATTTGCATAAATTTATCAACGACACACAAAAAATGCTTCCTGGAACGGCTATGCCAAGAGTCGGTCTAAACAAAAAAGCCGAAGAGCAAGTCGTAGCTTATATGCAAAAAGCGGGCGATGAGAAAAAAGCCGAAAGAGAGAGCTTGGGAATTTATATCATGATATACTTCTTAATCTTTGGAATCTTTGGCTGGCTATGGAAACGCAAAGTTTGGAGCGAGCTTCACTAAAATTTAAGAGCCTATTTTTAGGCTCTTTTCTCTTTTTAATCAACTTCATTATCTGATTTTAACTATCAAAATTTATCCAAATTTCTGATATAATTCGCTCAAATTTTAGACAAAGGCGACTCGTGATAACAAACATCTATCTATTTTTAGCTGCGTCATTTTTTGAAATTTTTGGCTGTTTTTCATTTTGGCTATATTTTAGACTTGCAAAATCTCCTGTTTGGCTCGGAGCAGGACTAATCTCACTCATACTATTTGCCTACATCCTAACTAAAATCGACCTTGAAGCTGCGGGCAGAATTTACGCGATATATGGTGGCATATACATACTATCTTCGTTTTTATGGATGATATTTGTAGAAAAAGAGATGATGAACAAATTTGACATCATAGGGTTAGCCTTTGTGATCTTAGGAGCGGGAATTATATATTTTGGCAACAAGCTAGCTTGAGCGCAAATTTCATCGCGCTCAAATTTTGCTTTTAGATTACCTCTCTTTTACGAAAAACGTAGCGCTTGCATTGTATCCTTTATGCAGAGCTTTTCCGATAAGCTCAGGAGCCATATCTTTGCCAACAAGCTTTTTCAAGCTTAAATTTACAACCCATTTGCCGCTTGAAGTGACTTTAAATTTAGTTTTTCCTTTCATCACAAACGAGCCAACAAATCCCGCCTCGCTTTGCTCACTGTAAGCTCTGATCTGCAAAGGCATTCCATCAACTATCTCATGCAAAGGCTCGCCCATAAAAAACACTTCAAATTCGACCACATCTCCAACCTTCACGTTTGAAAGGTCACTCACAGGCAAAAATTCAAGATCATGTCCTATAAGCTTTGGCTTTACCCATTTACCGTAGCTTATAAAAGCCTTGGCGAAGCTTTGAAAGTTAAAGCAGAGCAAAATCTCCTTGGCGTCTTTTATCTCATCCAGATAGATCATATCCCATTTGCTTCGGCCTTTTGCGTCTTTCCACCAAGAAAATTGCATCTTTTCCGTAGATGCGGCTACTTGATAAACACCTTCGGTTGCGTTTGTATCAAAGTATATCTTATTTGCAAATACATCTCCGCTAAAAATTTTAGCCGAAGGGAATTTTGCGTCCGCTTCCGCCGAGGCTACAATCTTTTCAAATTCATAATTTGCTTTTTTGTCAAATTTCAAATTCGCTTTTTTTAAAGTCGGATCATAAATTTCATAGCTATTTAGCGACTTTCCCTCAAAAAAATCATCTATAGGCACCAGATGTCCCCAGCCGAGAGTTACAACTACGCTTTTTGGCTTATCTTTAAAAAACGGCTGAGTTACATTTATATAAAAGTCATGAGCTGTCGCCGAAAGACTAAATATCAATCCAAGCAACAAGATAAAAAATTTATTTTTCATAGCTCACCCCTTAAAATTCCATCTTAAACGAAACGCCCGCTTGATAAGTTCGTCCTTCAACCAAATTTGGCAACCAGCCCTCATAATACTCCTGATTTCCTAGATTATTTATCCCAAAATAAGGTTCTAATACAAGCTTATTATCCATCTCATATCGGTATAAAATCTTAAAATTCCAGATTGTTTTATTATTTGAGGGATGATATTCGCCCAAATTTGCTGTATAACTAGACATGTTTTTATATTTTTTATATTGAACTCCTTGCAAATTTGCATAAAATCCGTTTAAATCATCAACACTAACTCCGTATTGCAAGATAGTTCCGGGCTTTCCCGTAATGTCTTGATTTTTTGCTTTATCTTTTTTACTAAGAGCCGTATATCCCAGATAAAGCGTTAGCCAGTCCGTAGGATAAATTTCAACCTTACTTTCAACACCTTTAACAACAGCCTCATCGATATTTGTAAATATCACTCTCTTTGGCCCTGTTATAAATTTTGACGAAATCATATCTTTATAATTTGTATGAAAATAGCTAATCTCGAAATTGCCCTACTCAATAATTCTTTGCTTTAAACCGACCTCATAGCCTTTTGCCTTTTCGGGTTTTACGTCAGGATTTGCCGCGACAAAAGCATTTCCCAGCATATGCCAGGCGGCAGGCGGATTAAACGCTTCGGAGTATGAACCCCAGATAGTCGTATAATCAAAATTTGTGCCGGCAAAAGGAAAGTAAGAGAGCGAAAACCTAGGACTAGTCGAGCTCTTTTTGTTTGACTTATCGTAAGTATAGCGATCGTATCTAACACCTGCAATTGCAAGAATTTGATCTATGGGTCTATACTCCACTTGCGTATATGGAGCTATATAAGTTTCTTTCTCTTTGGTATGGAAATTTAAGACGTTATTAACCCTAGCAGGATAGTCAAGCTTAGTGCTTTTACTTTGAACTCCGGCTATCATCCTTAGCTTATCCTCAGGCATCAAATTCAAAGTCGCCTTAGTCTCTGCATATACAAACTTATTTTTCATCTCATTTGTGTTGCGCTTGCTAAGATAGTCATTAATATCGGTAGTTCCCCAGCCGTTGTATCCATATGAATAATTAAAATTTTGCTCACCCGCTCCCAGAGTCGCATATAAAGAGAAAATATCATTAAATTTTCCGTTATAGCTTAAATTGGCGCTTTGGTATACGGACGGGTCGGCATCTAAAATTTTCTTTGTAGAATCAGGCAGCTTATCGTGCTGCTGACCTTTGCCACCAACTATGTTTCTGGATTTATTGTAAGTATAGTCAAAGGTAAGAGTATGATCATCGTTTATATCATAATCAAGCCTTGTATAGAAATTTTGTCTTTTGGTTTTGTTAAAAGGTATTACGCCTCTTGGGGTTTTAAATTTATCTTTCTTGTCGGAATAGAGGCTAAAAATATAAGAGAATTTATCAACCCCTCCACCTAAAGTCACCCCCCCGCAAAGATTTATCGCTACCAAATCCTGATTTTATACTTAAGAAAGGATGGTTCTTATCGCCTTTTTTCATGATCACATTTACAACTCCGCTAATCGCTCGTCCACCATGCATTGTTGATTGCGGTCCTTTTAAGACCTCTATCCTCTCTACAGCCTGCATATCGACCAAATTCGGATCAAAGGTGTGATCCATGGCAAAATGCTTACTATCCCTGCCGTTTAAAAGAAAAGACGGAGCATAGCCCCTGATATCAAACACTCCTAAACCAAAGGTATTGCTTGGGCTTGTAAAACCAGGCGTGCTTTTTAACGCATCAAAGACGTTATTTACACCCGCTTTGGTATTGATATCATCGCTAGTTATGACATCAACGCTAGCAGGAACCTCTTCAACTTTGATTGGAGTCTTAGTAGCAGTTACAGTAACTTCGTCAAGTGCTACTCTGCTTGGTTTTATTTCTGCCGCATCTAATTGCAAAACAAGACTAGCAGTTAAAATAGAAAAAGCAAAGGCTTTTTCAAACAAACTTTTCATATAGTCCTCCTTGCATAGAAATATCTTAATAACAATAATCAAATTTTATAAATAAAACTATATTAAATATTTCCTTAAAATTTATTAATATACTATTTAAATAAGTATTACTATGGTAGATATTGGGGTTAAATTTGTAAGATTAAATAATATTAAGTTTAAAATTTAAGAAATAAAATATACTTTAAAAAGTAGTTGTTTTAGAGTAAATAAAGAGCAAGGACTAATGCAGCCTACTTGCCCTCTTGGAAAGCTCCGACAGATAAGATTTTATTCATTCTAGCGCTTAAAATTTGATCCATGCTTTGATCTTCAAGCTTAGCAAGTTCATCTGTAAAATATGTCGCAAGCGCTTTTACAGCACTATCTTTATCTCTATGAGCACCGTTTAGGGGCTCTTCTATAACGTCATCTATTAAATTCAAGCTCTTTAGATCATCTGCGGTTATCTTCATAGCCTTAGTTGCTTGTTCTTGCTTGCTTGGATCATTCCAAAGTATTGCGGCACAACCTTCAGGAGAAATAACCGAAAATACCGAGTTTCTCATCATAGCAAGTTTATCGGCTACGCCTATTGCAAGAGCTCCGCCACTACCGCCTTCGCCTATTACGACCGCTATCATTGGAGTTTTTAAATTTGCAAATTCAAAAAGGTTTCTAGCTATAGCTTCGCTCTGTCCGCGCTCCTCTGCCGCAATTCCCGGATATGCGCCCGGAGTGTCTATCAAAAATAGTATCGGCAAGCCAAATTTCTCGGCAAGTTTTGCAACACGAAGCGCTTTTCTATACCCTTCAGGATGAGGCATACCGAAATTTCTTTTTAGTTTATTTTTAGTACCGCGACCCTTTTGCTCGCCTATAACAACTACTTTTTTAGAGCCGACATATCCGATATAACAAACTATCGCATGATCATCACGAAATGCCCTATCACCGTGAATTTCGTAATAATCAGTCATCATCCCGCGCACATAATCTATAGCATACGGGCGATCAGGATGACGAGCAAGGCTTAGCCTTTGATACTCGTTTAAATTTTTGTAAATTTTAGCAGTCTCTTTTTCTAGATTTTTATTTAAAATTTCAACAGCATGTTCATCGCCGCGAATTTTAGCATTCGCTATATCATCATCAATCTGCTTAATACTCTTTTCAAAATCTAAATAACTAGCCATTTTAGTCCAATTTTTTAAATACTACCGAACCGTTGGTTCCACCAAAGCCAAACGAGTTGCTCATGATAGCTTTAAGCTCGGCTTTTCTAGCAACATTTGGCACATAGTCCAAATCGCACTCAGGATCTTTTGTTGTCTGATTTATGGTTGGAGGTATAATCCCGTCACGTAAAGCCATTATAGAGATGACCGCTTCTATGGCTCCTGCGGCTCCCAAGCAGTGTCCTGTTTGACCTTTTGTAGAACTAACCGGCGGACAATTGCTGCCAAATAGCTCTTTTAGCGCAGCAGTTTCATTTCTATCGTTCGTTGGAGTTGAAGTTCCATGAGCATTTATGTAGTCGATCTTAATATTGCCTGCCATTTTAAGAGCTTTTTTCATAGCATTTAGAGGTCCTTCAAGAGTCGGCGCCGTAATGTGATAAGCATCTCCGCTCTCTCCAAAGCCTACTATCTCAGCATAAATTTTAGCCCCTCTTGCCTTAGCGCTTTCGAATTCTTCAAGCACTAAAGCCCCGCTTCCTTCACCCATAACAAAGCCGTCTCGCTCTGCATCAAAAGGACGAGAAGCTTTTCCCGGCTCATCGTTTCTGGTTGAAAGTGCCTTCATAGCGGCAAATCCACCGACACCTACACCGCATATTGTAGATTCCGCACCTACGACAAGCATCTTCTCGGCTTCGCCTATCATTATCGTCTTAGCCGCTTCACATATCGCATGTGTAGAAGCCGCGCAAGCCGTAACGCTTGAAATGTTTGGTCCTCTAAGTCCATGCTCGATAGAAATTATACCGCCAAGCATATTTACTAGTGCAGAAGGGATAAAAAACGGAGATATTTTTTTAGGACCTTTTTCGAGCAGTATATTTGAGTTCTTCTCGATATTTGGCAGCCCTCCGATACCTGCAGCCGAGCTTATACCAAATTCGTTAGCGTCAAATTCGCCAAAATTTGCGTCAGTCATAGCTTCGCGAGCTGCTTTGATACCAAGTTGTATAAACCTATCGACTTTCTTAACTTCTTTGCCGTCCATTACGGTCAAAGGATCAAAGTCGGTAATTTCAGCGGCGATTTGAACAGGATATTCAGAAACGTCAAAAGACGTTATCTTCTTCACTCCGCTCTTGCCCTCGCAGATAGCCTTAAAAGAGCTCTCTTTATCGAGTCCAAGAGCATTTATCATACCGATTCCGGTGACTACAACTCTTCTCAATATATCTCCTTATTTTTATCTATAAAAAGAATTATTTATTTAGTTTTTCTATATAAGTTACAACGTCGTTAATACTTATTAGCTTTTCAGCTTCGCTATCCGGAATTTCAACTTCGAATTTCTCTTCTAAAGCCATAACAAGCTCAACAACGTCAAGTGAATCAGCGCCTAGATCTTCGATAATCTTTGACTCAGGCTTAACAGCCTCAGGGCTTACGCTAAGTTGCTCAACAACAACATCTCTAACATCATCAAAAACTGCCATTTGGGGTCTCCTTATTAAAAAATGTTTCAGATTTTAATATATTTTTGCTTAAACTACATATAAAGTCCGCCGTTTACCTTAAGCACATCACCTGTAATATAACTTGCGTGATCGCTTAGCAAAAATGCGATAGTTTCGGCTACTTCGCTTGCATCTCCAAGACGTTTTAGCGGGATATTGTTTATATAGTTTTGCTTAATCTCTTCGCTTAAAACCTCCGTCATATCAGTTTGTATAAAGCCAGGTGTTACGCAGTTAAATCGCACGTTTCTGCTCGCTCCCTCTTTAGCAAGGCTCTTTGTCATAGCTATCATGCCGCCTTTACTCGCCGAATAATTAACCTGTCCCACATTTCCCATCTCGCCTACTATGGAAGCTACGTTAACAACAGCTCCAAAGCGCTTTTTGCTCATCACTTTTAAAGCCTCTCTTGAGCCGATAAATGCTGATGTCAAATTCGCATTTAGCACGTTTATAAACTCGTCCGTTTTCATACGAAGTGCAAGTTTATCGTTTGTGATTCCCGCGTTATTTACAAGGTAACTTAGCTCGCCGTCGGTATCAACAATCAAATTTATGCCTTTTATAAATTCATCTTCGTCGGTGGCGTCAAATTTTATTACCGCAGCGGCTCCGCCGTTAGATACTATCTCAGCTTGCAAAGCATCCGCGATCTCAGGCTTTGAGCGGTAGTTTATCCATACTTTTAGCCCCATGTTTGCAAGCGTTTTTGCTATCTGCGCACCTATACCGCGGCTTGCACCGGTAATAAGAACGTTTTTCCCACTGAATTTCATATATTGCCTTTCTTGACGTATTTTTTCGCCTCTGTTTATAAATTTAAAATTTGGACAATTTTAGCAAAGTAAAGTTAAAAAAGCTTAACTAGACTTAAATTTTTAAACTAACTTAAATATTGCGTCTAAAAAAGCGGCTCGTCCATCTCGGTCGGTTTTTCAAGCCCCATTAGCTTAAGAACGCTTGCTGCGATATTATTTAGCCCACCGGTTTTTACTTCCTTTACTCCACCACCTAGCACAAAGCAAAACACATCGTAAGTCGTGTGGTTTGTGAGCATTCCGCTTTTATCTCGCATCTCTTCGCAGTTACCGTGATCACTCGTAATTATCATCGCATAGCCCTTTTCCTCTACCTTAGCGACAATCTTACCAAGCGCTCTATCTACAGCCTCTACTGCTTTTACGCCTGCATTAAAATCGCCAGTATGGCCTACCATATCGCCGTTTGCGAAATTTACTACGATAAAATCCTGCTCATCATCAATCGCTTTTAAAACCGCATCGCATACACCATCAGCGCTCATTTCAGGCTTTTCGTCATAAGTTTTAACTTTTGGGCTTGGGATTAAAATTCTAGTTTCGTTTTCAAGCAGTTCCTCAACTCCGCCGTTAAAGAAAAAAGTCACATGAGCGTATTTCTCCGTCTCTGCCGTATGAAGCTGGCGAAGTCCGGCACGAGATATAACCTCTGCTAAAGTATTTGTTATCTTGTCGTTTTCAAACAAAACAGGAAAGCTAAAATTCGCGTCGTATTCGGTCATCGTTAATAAATTTTCCATTACGAAAGGTCGCTCAAATTCACTAAATTCACTCACGCCAAACGCCGCTACTATCTGCCTCATCCTATCGTTTCTAAAATTTATAAACACAACTCCGTCATCTTTGCCAATCCCTTTAAAGCCGTTAAAACTGGCAGGTTTTATAAACTCGTCCAAAACGCCATCATTATAGCTATTTTGGATATATTCGCTTGGTTTTAGGCTCTGTAAATTTGCACCATCAATCATAGTCTTGTAAGCTTCATTTACCCTATCCCAGCGCTTATCTCTATCCATAGCGTAAAATCTACCGCAAATCGTAGCCACGTTAAATTTCTCTTCAAGCTGCTTCACAAATTCAGCCGCACTCGTAGGCGCTACGTCCCTACCGTCGGTTATAGCGTGAGCATAGACACTACAACCGTTATTTATAGCAAGCTTGCACATATCGTCAAAATGCTCAAGATGAGAGTGCACGCCTCCATCGCTATAAAGCCCGATGATGTGGATATTTTTACACTTTTTAAAAAGCTCTTTTAGTTTTGCGTTTTGAGAGAGTGAGCCGTCTTTAAACCCAAGCGAAATTTTTACCAAATTTTGATACAGAACCCGCCCGCTTCCTATGCACATATGCCCTACTTCGCTATTTCCCATTTGCCCCTCAGGCAAGCCTACCGCAAGACCTGAAGTCTTGATAAGCGAATTTGGCACATTTTTAAATAACCAATCATAAGTCGGCTTTTTCGCCGCTGCAAATGCGTTAAATTCCGAGTTTGGATTAAATCCTATGCCGTCTGTTATTACTAAAATAGTTTTTTGTTTCATATTTCATTCTTTAAATTTAGATAAATTTTAAGAGCATTATACTAAAATTACTCTTTTTAAAAATAAAGGCTCACATGTTTTATTATCTTTATGAAATCCTAAATTTTAACATCTTTCAATACATCACGGTTCGCGCAGGCATAGCGTTTTTCATATCTTTTGCGCTTACCGTTTATCTTATGCCTAAATTTATCGCTTGGGCAAGGGCTAAAAACGCCAGTCAGCCGATTTACGAGCTTGCTCCAAAAACGCACCAAAAAAAAGAAAAAACCCCGACCATGGGAGGCATAGTCTTTATGGTAACTGCGATACTGGCAACTATCATCTGCGCCAGACTTGATAATAGCTTTGTTATCGCCTCTTTGCTCTGTCTTGCGGGTTTTACGGCGATCGGGTTTAAAGACGACATATCAAAAATTCTAGGCGCAAACAACCACGCGGGGCTAAGTCCTAAAGCCAAGCTTTTAGCTCAAATTTTAGTATCGTTTGCGGTTTCAACCGTGCTTTATTTTAGCGGCGATATAGGAACCGAATTTTATGTGCCGTTTTATAAATTCCCGCTACTGGATCTTAAAATTTTTGCCATAGTCTTTTGGACGCTAGTTATAGTTGCGGCCTCAAACGCAGTAAATTTAACAGACGGGCTTGACGGACTTGCAGCCGTTCCCGCAATGCTTTCGCTTGTCACGTTAGGAATTTTTGCCTATATCTGCGGACATGCGCTATTTAGCTCTTATTTACTACTTCCAAAGATCATCGGCGTGGGCGAAACTATCATCATCGCTTCGGCTCTAATCGGCTCTTTGATGGGGTTTTTGTGGTTTAACTGCCATCCCGCACAAGTTTTCATGGGTGATAGCGGAAGCCTTAGCATAGGCGCTTACATAGGACTTATGGGAGTTATGACTAAAAACGAAATTTTGCTTATTATCATAGGATTTATCTTTGTAATTGAGACTTTAAGCGTTATTTTGCAGGTTGGAAGCTTTAAAATTTTCAAAAAGAGAATTTTCTTAATGGCGCCTATTCATCATCATTTCGAGATTAAAGGCTGGGTTGAAAACAAAATCATCGTTAGATTTTGGATCATCGCGCTTTTAGCAAATCTAATCGCTCTAACGGCGTTAAAGATAAGATAATGAAAAGAAGTTTGTTCGGTTACGGCGGCACGACCAAGGCTATTGCCAAAAACTGCCAAGATGAAGGAATTTGGGATGTATATGATGACAAATTTAGCCAAATTTCAAAGGATGAATTTGGAAATAATCTTTTGCCGGTAAGTGAATTTAATCCAGACAAAAGCGAACTTGAGATCCCAAGCCCCGGCTTTCCTCCGTATCATGAGCTGATTAAAAAATCGCAAAATTTGATAAGTGAATATGATTTTTTCGCTTCAAAGATGCCTTTTAGCGTATGGATAAGCGGCACAAACGGCAAAACAACCACAACCAAGATGATGCAGTACCTACTAGAAGCAAAAGGCTCGGTAATGGGCGGAAACGTAGGCACTCCGCTAGCCGAGTTAGACACTAAAGCCAAAATTTGGATACTGGAGACCAGCTCCTTCACGCTTCACTACACAAACCTTGCAAAGCCTGATATATACGTGCTTTTGCCAATAACACCTGATCATCTAACTTGGCATGGCGACATGAGCTCTTATGAAGCTGCCAAACTTAAACCGCTTGGCATGATGAGCGAAAACTCGGTTGCTATCCTGCCTGAAATTTACGCAAATACTCCGACAAAAGCGCATGTGATAAGCTATAAAAATGAAGAGGATTTGGCTAAATTTTGCGGAGTTGCCACAAATGAGATAAATTTCAAAGTGCCGTTTTTAATGGACGCTCTTTTAGCGCTGGCGGTACAAAAAATAATCTTTGATAGGTGCAACGCGAATTTACTAAACAAATTTGTGATAGAGAGCAATAAACTTGAAGAATTTAAGGACAAATTCGGGCGGATTTGGGTAAATGACACAAAAGCTACAAATATCGACGCGACCATTCAAGCTCTAAAGCGATATGAGGATAAATTCCTGCACCTAATACTAGGTGGAGATGATAAGGGTGTCGATATGACGCAGCTTTTTGAGGCTATAAATAGTGCAAATACTAAAATTTACGCTATCGGCTCAAATAGCGATAAGATTATGAAGCTAGCTGAGAAATTTCAAATTCCAGCTCTAAAATGCGAATTTTTAGATGTAGCCGTAACGCAAATAGATAAAAATTTAAAAAAACCGACTAAGGAAGCAAATTCAAAAGAGGCTCAAATTTTAGACGAGATAGCTCTTCTAAGTCCTGCTGCTGCAAGCCTTGATCAGTTTAATAGCTATGCCCAGCGAGGAGATAAATTTAAAGAATTTGTTGCAAATTTATAAATTTAATTTTGTTTTTAACCTAATTTTAAAATTTAAAATTGTATAATCACATTTCTTTTTTAGGTGGTTGGATAGCTCAGTCGGTAGAGCAGCAGACTGAAAATCTGCGTGTCGGCAGTTCGATTCTGCCTCTAACCACCATTTCTTTTAAAATCCTTATTTTATCGGTATTTTTAAGCTTTAAGGTTTGTCTAGGTGCCATCTTAGGTGCCATATATAACAATACAATTCAAAATAAACTTTTTACTTTTATTTTTGATTTATTGTATGGTTTTTCTAAAATTTAACAAAATTTTAGAAAAAAATCTAACTACCAAAATATTGGTATTTAAAAATAAAAAAATAAACAAATCTGATTTTCGGTATGCCAAAATTCAAAAAGCTAAATTAAAATTTATACACAAATATCCTACGCATCTAAAAGCAAAATCAATATTTAGCTAACACTTACTTAGCAAGCTCATCTGAGCTTGCTGTAAGGTCTTGCCAGACGGGCTAAAATTATCACAATTTTTTTTTTGAATAAATTGTGATAATTTTTATAGTGACAGAAAATAAACAGTCAGTTAATACCGGCTACTCTGAACAAGTGATATTAACTTATTTATTTTTGCCAAACTAATCGGTGTGTTTTTTTGATATGCCATTCATCAAAAAACAACTGTTGTTTTAAACATTTTTAAAACACTTAAAAATTTATACTACGTAATATTGAAAATTTAGCTTATCATAAGTAGCATAGGCAAATTTTAAGTATACTAAAATTAAAGTATTTTAAATAAGGTTTTTATTTTCTCAAATTTTTTCTTGGATTTTTGTTATTAGCTTATTTATCTCATTTTCTATTTCATCAAGCTCAACAATAAACCATTCTTTGGGTTTTACTACATTGCCGTTTGGTAAAGTAATTTCGGTTTGGAGTTGCCTATTTGAAAAAATATGATGCAATTTTTTTTCAAGCTCTACAGGGCTGAAGTTTATCACTTCATATTGTACTACGATCTCAACAGGTGAATACAAATATGTAGGTTCATTCTGAGCATTTGCGATCCTCTCTCTTATATTTTTCTTTGTTGTAGAACCAATCTTATAAAGATTTTTCAATTTACAAATTTGTTTGTTTGTGCTAAGCGATCTTAAAACATAAACAAAGCCTGTTTGTATATCTTTGCTTTGATCTTTATTTTCTACAACCCTATAAGAATCAGACCTTCTAAAACCTGCAGCAAGTGAATTTTGTCTAAGATTTGCAAAAGTGCCATTTTCATAGACAACAAACATTTTTGCATTTTTAACTCCGCCGTGTGTTTTAAATTCCTCTGTTTTTTTCTCAATATAAAGCATAATGCCTTTTAATACAAAAATATCTCCATTTTTTATATCTTGTGAATTTCCTATCGCCTCTAACTTCATTTCGCCAGAACTTATTTTTGAGTGTATTTGTTTAAAAAACTGTTCATATCTGTCAAAATTTTCCAATTTTGTGCGTTGCGCATAATCATCCGGCTGAATTCTTCTTTGCTTTGGCTTTAGTAAGCCAGATGTATCAAATAGAGATTTTTCCAACTCATTGTTTGATAAAATTTCATTAAGCCCACTCAATGCTTCATCAAGTGTTGAAAATTTATCTTCCTGTGGCAAATCTCGGTTCTGCTTATCTTGTAATTCTGGCAAATTTGGGAGGAGATTAAACCCGTCTAGCCTTTTTAACTTCCAGAGCTTTTTTTCATCATTTTTTATTGCCTCAAGCCTAAGAAAGAGCCTTCTTTCACTACTGCCTATTTTTGCTTTTTGTGGTAGTTTGCCATTTTGTTGAAAAAAATCATTTATTGCTTTAAAATCTAGCTCATCTTCATCTATCGCTAAGATTTCTTTTTGCTCTGATTTTAAAATTTCAGCAAAAAACGGATCACTAAAAACATCATCTAAATTTTTATAATCAGCCATTTTTTTGTCTATTCTTTAAACTCTGAAGCTTTGCCAAAGCATAAGCTAGCCGTTTCTCGAATTCATCATCACTATCTCTATCTGGCAACCTTGAATTTTGATCATAAAATTGCTTTATTTTATTTGCAGCTACCAATAGTTCATCTTCACTTATCTCTATTTTTTGTGCGTCAATAGCCTTTTGTATGATTTTTAATGTCGGAGCATCTAGTTTTTTAGACATTAGTTTATAGGCTTCTTGAAAAGGACAAATCTTCTCTATTAAATTTATATCAAGCTCATCTACTAACACTAACTTGTTAGCCATTTTAATAAATTCTCTATTTCCGCTCACGTTCTCAAATCTTGCATTTTTTAATGCCAAATCAGTTATTACATGCTGCCTAACCTCATCTATTTCACTATCGTTTAAATTAGGATACACTTTTTGTATCACTTTTGGAATAAGTAGATTGTTTATAAGCTTTGGGTCTCTTGACGCCATTGCTCTTTGCACATCATTATCGCTTAAAATGCTAGCCCTTAACTCATGCAAGTCGTTTTCTAAAATTTCTTTTACTTTTGGATTAGATGGCTCTTTTAAGCCTTTTACATAGATATAATCTGCCGAGCTGCTTTTTTCGTCTGTATTTTTTCTTGGCTTAAATTTTATATCAGGTGCCAAAACTTGCTCCATTAGTAATGATGCCGATATGGCTTTTAGCATCGTATTTACACTGCCTTTAACTTCCTCTTGCGAAGCATCTGGGCTTGCTATTAGATTTGTAAACTGTGCTTTTTTCTTATTTGAACTATCTCTTGTGCAGCGACCGATTATTTGGACTATTTCTGTTAATGAACCGCGATATCCTATCGTGAGAGCATGTTCGCACCACGGCCAGTCAAAACCCTCTTTCGCCATATTTAAAGCAATGATGATATCCATATCATCTAAATTTTGCATTTGTCTTAGATAAGACGAAACTTTGTCTCTTTCGCGACTATCCGTTACCAAGTCCGCCACTTTTAAAATTTTGCCATCTTTTCTCTCTATATGGTAGACGCCATTTTCATCACTAAATTTAAACTCACCAATAATGTCTACTATACTATCTACTTCGTTGTATTTATCCTTTGTTGATTCTGATGAATTTACGCTCGGTATGTGTATTATAGTCTTTTTGTCTGTATCCAGCACTTCTCCAAGTGCATCAAGATATGAACCGGTATAGAAGTGGTAGCCGATGCCAAAACTTTTTAAATACTCATAGCCGTTTAGTTGTTCGTAGTAAGTATAAGTTACTTTAGCAAACTTCTCTTCATCTTCGGGTTCTAATATCACTGCACTATCTCCGCGAAAGTATGAACCGGTCATAGCTATTATATGAGCAGTTGAGTTTCGCATTATGTTTCTTATGGCATTTCCTAGGACAGAACTATAGTCTGACGACACATGATGAAATTCATCTATCGCCAAAACACAATCATTAAATTTCGCATCATCTCCTATTGCCTCGTAGGCAAATCTTAAAGTAGCATGAGTACAAAGCAAAATCTCATCATTTGAATTTATAAATTCTATAAACTTTTTTATCTTACTGTTTTCACCCACAGCGCTTACAAGATTATTTTGTGGCTCTATTTTCCAGTTATAGCCATATCCGCTGCTTTTAAGATCAGTATCTCTAAAAGAAGCACCAATTGATCTTTCAGGCACAGCCACAATAACCTTATTAAGACCTTGTTTGCAGAGCTTATCAAGTGCAATAAACATCAAGGCTCTTGATTTTCCAGAAGCTGGTGGAGCTTTTATCAATAAGTACTGTTCATTTCTTTTTGCATAAGCTTTAGCTTGCATTTGACGCATTCCAAGACTATCTATACTTTTGCTTTTGCCGCTTTGTGCATAATTTATATCTATTAAATTTTCACTCATTTTCCAGCTCCGTTATTCGTTTTTGATATAGGTTTAAAAGCAAAGCCAATCTTTCTTCATCGTTTTTAAACTCAGCTCTTTGATAAAGTCCATCTACTATTCTATCAAGTCTTTTATGCAGATTTAAAAGCTCCTCATTCATAGGCTTTGGATTGTTTTGGGCTAACGGCGAACCGTAAAGTTCTGCGAGAGAGCCCCCTAAATAGTCTCGTTTATCCAAAATTTCTCCGATTTGCTCCTCTAGCTCGTCTTTTTGAGATTGTGAAATTTGAGGAACAACAAAAGTATTATAAACCAAACTTGCAGAGTAACGATAACGAGTTTCTAATTTTCCGCCG
>NZ_LIWQ01000015.1:0-56542 GCF_012978795.1 Campylobacter sp. RM16188
AGGATGGATGCTTTTTTTAACTTTACTAGTATTATGGTGGTTGGTGGATTTGTCTTGCTTTTTATAGGCGTTATTTTTAAATTTAAATTTTTAAAAGACTTTGGATTAACTTCTTTTATGTCTGCATTTGCAGGTATTTTTTCATCCTCTTTTTTAGATATTTTTTTAAAAGGCGATGTGGCTTTAGTATCTTTTTTATTGCTCGCAGCTTTTTTTATACTATTTTATCCTATGGTTAAAAAGATGAATGGCGCCAAAAAAAGAAGATCTAAAGGCAGTTTTGGAGGTGGTTTTTACAGCGGTTCAAGCGGCGGTGGATCAAGAGGCTCTTCGGGTGGCGGCTTTAGTGGCGGAGGCGGAAGCTTCGGTGGTGGCGGAGCTAGCGGAAAGTGGTAAAGCTATAAGTGGATTTTGTTTAAACAATATAACTTTGGCTATAAAATTTAATAAAAAATTTTAGTTTTTTAAAAGATTTTTAAATTTAACTTAAGAATCAAGCTGTATTGAATCTATTCTAGCAAATCATATAATCTATACTTTTTTGTAAAAATATAAATAAATTTTAAAAATATCTATAAAAATCTTAAAAATTATATCTATATTTTATTTTTTATATTCTACAATATATACATAGATATCGGCGACTGAATTTGTTTGGGAATTTACATTAAAATTACGCAAAACTGCTAAAGTTTGAAATTTTATATTATACGCTGATTATTAGATGTGATTTTAAGGAGTTTTTGATAGCATGGGCGCAGAAAAACAGTACTTTGTAAAAGAGAATGAATTTATCGTTTCAAAGACTGACACAAAGGGTAAAATTACTTATTGTAATGAGCCGTTTTTACGCATAGTCGGAGCAAAGGCATCCGATCTTCTTGGCAAACCTCACAATATCATACGTCATCCCGATATGCCAAGAGTGGTTTTTAAGCTTTTGTGGGATAGAATTAAGGCTAAACAAGAGATTTTCGCCTTTGTAAAAAACAAAAGTTTCGACGGCGGATTTTACTGGGTTTTTGCAAATGTTACAGCCTCTTTGGACGCTCAAGGCAATATCGTGGGATATCACTCGGTAAGAAGAAGACCGAATGAAAATGCCGTAAAATTTATAGAAGGCGTTTATAAGCAGCTTTTAGAGGCTGAAAAGAGCGGTGGGATGGATGCTTCAAGCAAGTTGCTTGAAAAAATCTTAAAAGAAAACAATACGACTTATGACGAGTTGGTTCATAAGTTGCAACGTGGATAAAAGATGGATTATTCTTCAATTTTTAAAGATATAAAAGAGATAAAAAACGAGATTGAGGCGCTTTGTCAAACTAAGATAGAAGATGAGTCTATAAATATCAGTGTCGCTGAATTTAGCTCCTTGGTTGAGTCTATCAAGAAGCACGATATCTTGGATGAGCGCAAGGATAGTATGTATTTTAAAAATGTCTTTGACAATGAGGATTATTATAAAAACATAAGCATATATCTTGATCAGATAATTAGAAAAATTTCTATAAAAACCGAAAAAAAAGGCGTAAGCTTAGAGGTTAGTGATATGCTTGCAAAAGCTTGTAAAAATATAAAATTTATAATCGGCGTTTTAACGGTAGAGTATGGAAATTTGCTCAAAGAGGACTCAAAGCGTTGGATTTCAAGAAACGGTGGTCAAAGACGTAAGATCAAAACCGCTTTAGCCGAGCTTATAGAATTTCAAAAGAAGCTTGACGAGACTCTTAAGACTAGAGCCGTAGTGATATCCAATGTAATCTTAAAAGAATTTAAGATGCTTTATAAATTTTTTCTTTATAGTATCAAGCTTGCCAAGGAGCGACACGATGAGCTGCTTTTGGTTGAGATCGCAGGAATGACGGATAAGATTATATCTATGATAGAGCCGATATTTAGCGATGAGAGCTTAAAGACCGATGAGTTGATATATTATTATTTGACCTATGAGCTAAAAGAACTTAAGGTCGATTCTATCGGCGAGAAGTTATCTTAGCTAAAATTTCATCGACTATTTTTTGAGAGCCGTTGGGGTTTATTTGAGCGCCTAATCGGCTTGAGATTTCTTCTAAATTTATTGAACTTATAATATCTAAAATTTCATTTTTGTAGATTTTGCCATCTTTTTGAAAGCAAAATTTAGCCAAATTTTGATCTACCAAAAACTTAGCGTTGTAAAATTGATGATTTTTAGCCGCGTGAGGGTAGGGGATAAATATCGTCGGCAAACCGCTTGCACAAAGCTCCCATAGAGTGCTTGCTCCGGCTCTGCTTACGGCAAAATCGGCAGCGCTCATTTTTGCCTCTATCTCTTTGCTAAATTCAAACAGATCAACTTCAACTTCTAGCTTTTGATATTCTTTTTTTAACTCGTTAAATCCGTTTTTGCCGCATTGATGAATGATATTTACACCCATATTTTTTAAGTCTAAAGCCAAATTTAAAGCAAGCTCGTTTATAGCAGCCGCACCTTGCGAGCCGCCTAGAAAGATTATGTTTTTAAGTTCGCTTCTAACTCTTGACTTTTCAAAAAATTTACTTGCGATAGGGTAGTCGAATTTAACTTCTTCGTAAGAGCTAAAAAATCCTTTGGCAAAAGGTTTTAAAATTTTATTAAGCTTGCCTGTTACGGCGTTTTGCTCATGGATAAAAAGCGGCAAATTTGAGATAATCGCTGCAAATGCCGCAGGAGCCGCACTATATCCACCTACGCTTATAACGGCTTTAGCGCCGACCTCTTTAAAAATTTTACGGCATTTAAAGGCTAGATTAAGTATATTTGCAAGCGAAGCAAGCTTGCTAAAGCCTCTTTTGTTTACTACTCCTTTGCTTGGCAAGAAAATTTTATCTTCAAAATTCTCATCGTCTTTAAACCACATCATATCTTGCCCGCTGGATGAGCCGATAAACATAGTCTTTTCACCCCTTCTTACAAGCTCTTCGTTTAGACTTTTAGCAATCGCCAAATGCCCGCCGGTTCCGCCTCCGCTTATGATGATCATCCTTTTGCTCTTTTACTTACCATTAGCACCATGCCTATACCTATGCAAAGCGCAAGTATGGAGCTTCCTCCATAGCTTAAAAACGGCACGGCGATTCCTTTTATCGGCGTGATTGATGTGATGCCGTAGGAGTTCATTAGAAACGAAAGGGAGATAAGAAGCCCGATACCTAGGCTAAATAGGTGATATACTTTGTTTTCGCTTCTTGAAGAGACTCTAAAAATTCTATAAAGTAAAAAAATTACTATAAAAGTAATTGCCGATACGCCAAGCACCCCGATCTCTTCGGCTATACCTGCTAGCACGAAGTCGGTATGAACCTCGCTTAAAAATCCAAGCTTAAACACTCCCGCGCCAAGCCCCTCACCGAAAAATCCGCCGTGTTTTATAGCGTTTAGCGAGTGTGAAATTTGATAAGGCTCGGGAGCATCAGCTACTCTTAGAGCGTTTGCTAAATTCTCAGGAAGCATTGATAAGACCATGTTTTGTATCGTGCCCCACCATGATTTGATACGTAAAATTCTATGCTCAGAGGTTGCTATGGCAAGAGTTGCAAGCGCTATTGCGGCTATCGCACCAAGTCCAAACAGCCTTAGGCTTGTGCCCGCAAAAAACGCCATCATGATAAGAGTAAGAGCTAAAACCACCACTTGCCCAAGGTCGTTTTGCAACACGGCTATAAGATAAACCACGATCAAAAACAAAAAGGCGTAAGGCAGGATAAGCTTAAATTCCTCTTTTAGGCTCTTTTTGCTGTCATCTATCTTTCTTGCAAAGCTCCACGCTAAAAAATACACAAATCCGATTTTAAAAAACTCAACCGGAGCTAGTGAAAAACCGGGCAAGCGTATCCAGCGTTTAGCACCTCCGGCATCTGTTACCATCGAGCTTGGAAGTGCGTGCATAAGCCCCATTGATAGTCCGCAAACGATAAAAAGAGCAAACCCTATCCAAACAAGCGCTTTGTCAGGATTAAGTAGCGATATACTCCACATCAAAAATATCCCCAATGCACCTACCGCAAGCTGTCTGATAAAAAAATGATATGTTTCGTAGTTGAAGTAAAGTACCGCAAAAACAGGCAAAGATAGCGAAAAGATAATGCCTATGGCAATAAGCGCTACACAGGCGTAAAATATCTGTCGATCTACTTGCAAAATCTCTCTCCGCTTTTTGAATTGGGCTTTGATTTTACTTAAAATTTACTTACAAAGATGTTAATTTGTATCAGAAATTTGAGATTATTAAGGTTAAATTTATAAAGCAAAATGGATATGTAAAATTTATAAAATTTAAAGCTGAAATTTGTTTTTGCTGTATTGCAAATTCGTGCTAATTTAAAATTTAGATTCACAAAAGCCTATTAAATTTATTAACTTCAAATTTAACTTATCGTATAATCACGTCTTTTTAAAAGAGAGATTTATATGCCCCTTTCAAGACTAAATACCGAACAATACGCCGCCGCTACCGCTCCGGCCGGACACAATCTAGTAATAGCAAGCGCAGGCACAGGCAAGACATCTACCATCGTAGCGCGCATAGCTCACTTGCTAAATTTGGGCGTTAAGGCGGAAAAGATACTTTTGCTAACATTTACAAATAAAGCTTCAAGCGAGATGATAGAGCGTTTAAATAGGTATTTTGATAAAAAAATTACTTCTAAGATTACCGCAGGGACGTTTCATTCGGTATCCTATTCTCTTTTAAAATCGCTTGATAAGGGCGTAACTCTAAAGCAGCCAAGCGAACTAAAAACGCTTCTTAAAAGCCTTGTGGATAGGCGTAAATTTTATCATTTAAGCGATATCAAGGCTTACGGCGGAGCCTATCTTTACGATCTTTATTCGCTATTTCAAAATTCCGTCATAGACGGTAATTTCTCCGACTGGTTAAAAGAGCGAAATGACGAACAAGCCGTATATTCTGAAATTTACGAAGATGTTTTAAGGGAATTTGAAGAAGAAAAGGCCAAATTTGGTTACGCGGACTTTAACGATCTGCTTATAAAGATGAGAAAAGAGCTTAAAAAGGGAGCCCCGTTAAGTTTTGATGAAATTTTAGTCGATGAGTATCAAGATACCAACACCTTACAAGGCTCGCTCATTGAAGCGTTTAACACCAAAAGCTTATTTTGCGTCGGTGATTTTGATCAAAGCATTTATGCTTTTAACGGAGCAAATATCGAGATAATCGGCTCTTTTAAGGATCGCTTCTTAAACGCTAAAATTTATGCGCTAAATACGAATTATCGAAGCAGTTCAAGCATACTTGCACTTGCCAATAAAGTCATCTCAAACAACCCGCGCTTGTATGAAAAAAAGCTGATCGTAAGTAGAGATGATAAGAAATTTGCACCTCCGCGCCTACTGGTTTATGAAGAGCTTTTTGATCAGTACTCAAATATCGCCGAAATAATATCAAACTCAAAATTTAAGCACGAGGATATCGCTATCATTTTTCGCAACAACTCAAGCGCCGACGGTCTTGAAGTCGCACTTAGAGAGCGTGGGATAAATTCCAAGCGTAAAGGCGGGATAAGCTTTTTTGAAAGTAGAGAGATAAAAGCACTTATGGAACTTATGGGTATTATCATAAATCCAAAAGATATCATGGCGTTTATCCACATCTTTGAATACGCAAAAGGAGTCGGCGCCGCACTTAGCAAGGAAATTTTTGATGCCTTAGTTAAGCTTGGACACGGAAGCGCGGTTGAGGGATTGTTAAATCCTGACGATAGCGTGAATTTATTTGAAAAAAAGATGCGAAACTATCAGCTTGGTCTTTTTGATGAGATCGATGAGATCGGCGAGATGTCAAGATTTTCTAAGCTTGGTTTTAGCGAGAAATTTTTTGCTCACCCGATACTTAAAATGCAAAAATTAAGCGAGAGCGGGGCGACGTTTTTGTATGAAATTTATAACTTTTTAATTAGAGCAAAAAGGCTTACCAGACCAAATTCTTTGATAAATGAGATAAAAACAAGCAAAATTTACGCTCTTGTGGCTGAAAATTTAGCAACCAAGCGTGCCACTATGAAAAACGGCAATGTAGATGAAAGCGTTAAGCAAGAGGCCAAAGAACGGATAATGGCAAAGACCGAGGTGCTAAGCGAACTGTCTAAAAACTACTCCGAAGCGCAGAATTTCTATAACTTCATCACACTAGGCAGTAACGAGATGAGTAGTGGCGAAGGGGTAAATCTTTTAAGCGTGCATGCGAGTAAAGGGCTTGAGTTTGAGCAGGTTTTTATCGTGGATCTTGCGCAAAATCGCTTTCCGAATTTAAAGCTTATGAGTATGGGCGGAAGCTTGGAAGAGGAGCGAAGGCTGTTTTATGTAGCTGTTACGAGGGCTAGAGATGAGCTTTTTTTAAGTTATGCAAAATACGATAAAATTAAAAAAAATAACTATCATCCAAGCTGTTTTTTGGTAGAGGCGGGGATGGCGAAGAGTGAAATTTAAGGAAATATTGTGCCAAAGATAAATTTTAACGAGATAAAAAGTATAGAGATCACAAAGCAAAATGCCGAAAATTTTGAGCAGTTAATCGACACAAGAACTCCTTACGAGTGGAATGAAACAGGCGTTATCAAGGGTGCTAAGCTAGTGTATTTTTACGATAACGACAGAGTCTTTAATCCAAAATTTTTAGAAGAAATTTTAGCCGTTGTGGATGTAAATAAACCCGTGGCGCTTATTTGTAGAAGAGGAGTGCGAAGTCTGATGGGGGCTGAAATTTTAGCTTCAAGCGGACTTTTTAAAGAGATTATAAATTTAAGCGGCGGTATGTCAAAGCTATTGTTTGAAGGTTATGAAACGCAAGAGATAAAAAATCAGTAAGTTTAAAACTAAATAAGTGCTTTTGAGTTGAATAATATAAGTTCATAAATTCGCTTTTTAAAAGCTAAATTTATGAACACTTGGCTTGATAGACATATAAAATTTTAATTAGCGATTAAGCAATAAATATTGTAAATTTAACTACGCTAGGCTATAAAAACTAAGTGTTAAATTTAGATAGCTTGTTGTTTAGCGTTTCGGTCATTTTGCTTAAATGCTCGGTTGTACTTGCGATTTCTTCAACGCTTTTTGCATTTTGAGCGGAGCATTCGGCTATATCTGACATGCCTTGCAAGATCGCATTTACGTCTTGGCCCGTTTTGATATAATCTTCAACTGCTTTATCTGACATCAAAACGGCTTTTTTGATGCTTTCGTTCATAGAAACTATCTTGCCTTTAACCTCATCGACAACCGAAGTTAGCTCACTGATCTGCTTTGAGTTTAAATTCATCTGCGCGCTTGAATCAGATATTGCTCCTACTATGACATTTATGGTCGAATTTATCTCGATGAGTGAATTTTGAGTTCTTTCCGCAAGAGTTCTTACCTCATCGGCAACTACGGCAAATCCTCTTCCGTGTTCTCCTGCTCGAGCGGCCTCAATGGCGGCATTAAGAGCGAGTAAATTCGTCTGATCGGCGATCTCATCTATAACCGATAGTATATTTCTAACCTGCTCGGCGTCTTTGTTTAGCTCTGAAATTTTATTTGCCAGCGCAAGTTCGGTTTGAACGCTTGAGCTTATTTTATCGCTTAGGCGAGATATGGCTTCGTTTGCCGTATCGATCTGGTTTATGGCGTTTTGCATATCGCTTTTGCTCTGTTTTGCCTCTTCTATGGAGGTTTTTATCTGATCTTTGATTAAAGAAGCTTTTGCGGTAGTTTCATTTGTTGTTATCAAGGATTTTTCTACGTTTTGTCCAGTTTGCAAAGATGTCGCCGATAGCTCGTAGGCGACTGATGAATTTTCAGTTGATAAATTTTTGGCTTCAGATATCAAGCTTTTTAAGTTGCTCGTAGCTATTTTTAAAAGTCCTAAGGCACTATTTTTAAAATCGGTGCTAATTTCTACCGCTAAATTTCCGCTTGAAATTTCTTTCATAATACTTTCGATGCGAGCAGGCTTTGCTCCTAAAATTCCTTCGGTAACCTTTGTGCTAAGGTATGCAAAGAAAAATATCGTTAGAATTACTACCGCAGAAAGAATTAAAAAGATATTTTGCATACTATCAAGCTTATGTCTGTATATGCTAAATTCGTTTGCGGTTCTATTTTCAACCATAGTAAAAAACTCATTTATGGGCTGCATAATGTTTGCTTTGTAGCTATTATAGCTGTCGCCAAAGACTAAATTCATCGCTTTTTCTTTTGTTTCGCTTTGATTATAGTGAAGCAATGAAGCGGACTTAATCATATCCATAGCTTCAAATTCAAGCTTTGCCAGATCGAGGGATCTATTTTCGGCGTCTTCTAGTTTTTTAAACTCACTATCGCTAAAACCCTCTTTTTTCATAAGTTCTTTTAGTGGTATTTTTTCATTTGTATCTATGCGAGGGATTTTGCCGTTTCTGATATCTAGGACTTTGTTATACTCTTTTTCATATATTTCGTTACCGTTTGTAGCGACGAATAATCTAACAAATTTGGTTAAATCATCCGAGCTTTGACGCAGTTCATCGGCTAGTTTGTATGAAATAAGCTGTTTGTTTGAAGAATTTGTAAGCTTGGCTGATGTCTCTTGCATTTTTAAAAAGACACAACCAAGCGCAACTATAAAACCTATGCAAAAAAGAGTAACAACTCTCTGAAAATTTTTCGAATAAACTATCTTAGTCATTGAGCGCAATCCCCTTACTCCGCGTCAAATTTAGGTTTTGTAATTATATTTTTTTTGATTTTAAAGTATTATAAAATTATAACTTTTTATAAAGCCTTTAATATTATTTTAATCAAACTCTTACTAAATTCGGACGGATTTTCTAGGCTCATTCCCTCATTTAGTTTTGCCATATTAAGCAACAAATTTGAAACATCATGCACCATTAATTCATTTGCGGATAGTTTTTCAAAAATTTCATGATCTGGATTTATCTCAAGTATAGGCTTTGCATTTGGTATATTTGACTGTCCCATTTGTTTTAAGATGGTCTGCATAGCAAAATCAGGATCGTTCTTGTCATAGACTAAAACGGCTGCCGATTCGCTAAGGCGCGAGCTAAGCTTTACATCTTTTACCTCATCTTTTAAAATTTCGCGCATCTTGGCTAAAATTCCCGCGTGCTTACTCTCGTCCATAGCTTTACTATCATCTTTTATCTCGCTATCTACGTCAGAATGAGTGATAGATTTGATAGCGGTTTTGTCAAATTCATTTACCATAGGCATAACGATAGTGTCGATCTCTTCGTCCATTATAAGTACTTCTATGCCTTTTTTCTTAAAGCTCTCTAGTAAAGGAGAATTTTTAAGCATAGATTCGTTGTTGCCGCTTATGTAGTAAATTCTTTTTTGATCTGCGTTCATCGCCTCTTTATACTCTTTAAGGCTGATTAGCCCATCACGTTTGCTTGATTTAAACAAGCACAGATCTAAAATTTGCTCTTTGTCGTTGCCAAATCCGTATAGCCCTTCTTTAAGCACTTTGCCAAACATTGCGTAAAATTTTACGTATTTTTCTCTATCTTTATCTTTGAGTTTGGAAAGCTCGCTCAAAATTTTCTTTACGCTTTGCTCTTTTACGTTTCTCATTATCGCATTTTCTTGTAAAATTTCACGGCTTACGTTTAGCGGCAGATCCTCTACATCGATAATTCCGCGCACAAATCTCAAGTAAGGAGGCAGAAGTTCTTTGGCGTCATCGCTTATAAAAACGCACTTGACATATAGCTTCACGCCACTTTGATAATCAACGCGAAACAGATCAAACGGCTCAGTCGCAGGGATGTAAAATAGTGTGCTGTATTCGATCTTACCTTCGGCTTTAGTGTGTATATGAAGCAGCGGATCAGTCTCGTCGTGGCTGATTTGTTTGTAAAAGTCATTGTATTCACCAGCTTTTATGCTAGTTTTATTTATTCTCCAAAGAGCAGAAGCCTTGTTTATCTGCGTGTTTTTGCTTTCATAGCTTCCTTCTTTTTCTCCTTCTTTTGGCGGTATATACTCTTCTTTATCGGCAAATATCGGATAAGGGATGTGGTTTGAATACTTCTTGATGATATTTTCTATTCTATAGATATTGCTAAATTCATCATCTTTAAGATGTAGAGTTATGGTTGTGCCGTGACTTTCTTTTTTAGCCTCTTTTATCTCGTAGCTTTTTGCATCAGAACTCCATAAAAACGCTTCTTCCTCAAGCGCCTTCTTGCTTAAAACCTCTATCTTGTCCGCAACCATAAATGCCGAGTAAAAGCCCACTCCAAACTGACCTATAAGAGAGCTATCCTTTTTCGCTTTATCGCTAAGCTCTTTTAAAAAGTTCTTTGTGCCGCTTCTTGCGATGGTGCCTAGATTATTGATTAGATCTTCCTTGTCCATTCCGATACCGTTATCGCTGATAGTTAGCGTCTTTTTGTCTTTATCAAAGCTTATATCTATCCTTGGCGTATAGCTTAGGGCTTTATATTTTTCATCGGTTAAAGATAGATAATTTAGTTTATCAAGCGCGTCTGAAGCGTTTGATACAAGCTCTCTTAAGAAAATTTCCTTGTTCGAGTATAGAGAGTGAATCATAAGATCAAGGAGCTGACTTACTTCTGTTTGAAATTCAAATTTGTCTGCTTTTTTTGGCATATTTTTCCTTTTGTTTTAAAATTTTTAGCAGATTATACTACAAATTGCTAATATTTTCAAGATAAATATAATAAACTTGATATAGATAGTATCAAGTTTGAGTGAAATTTTAAAAACCAAAAGGAGTAAAAATCAAATTCACATACAAATGATATCGTTTAAAACTGTATAAAATTTGGCTAATTTGTTTTTAGCAGATTTAATATTTCTTTACTGCCATAGATTTTTGCTTGCTCTTTTAAAAATTTGCAGCTATTTTCAAGCTCGCAAAGCCTGTGCCGTAGTAAAAGTTTAATGGCTCTATCGTTATCTAATATTACATTTACGAGGATAAAAAGCTCTATCTCTTTTGAGTCTATTTCTTTTAACTCTTGAAATTTTAGAATTTCTTCTAAAAATCTAATCCTCTCTTTATAAAATTTATCAAATTTTTGTGTTTTTGCAAACTCTCTTTCTTTACCGTTTTCTAATTTGTCTCTATGGATATTAAAGTTGTTTTGCCCTATAAATATGGCTGTATCGGCAGCTATAGAAAGTATAATTCTAGCAGTATCTTTTGCTCCACTATCAATAAGGTATCTAAAAATTTCAAATTTGTTAACTGAGTAAGCCATCGCTAAAAGCTCTTTGGCGTTTATATCGGCTCCATGTTTAACTAAGACTTTAACTAACTTTAAAATTTCATCCTCGCTTATACTGCTTTTGATCTCATGATCAAAACCTAAAGCAATAGCCATATGAAGCGGAAAAGAATTGTTTATGCCGTATATATTGTAGTTTAGGTCAGGCTTAAAGCTAAGAACTTTTTCTATGCGGTCAAAGTCAAATTTGCCTGTATTTCCGACTTTGCTATTTATAATGAAAAATGAAAAAATTCGTTCGTTGTATTCATTTGTTTCTTTATTTATCAAATTTGGATTTTTCTCTAAGGCTACAAGCATATCATCAAGATACTTATCTACCTGCTCATTTGTGATGTTTTCATCATAAAATTTTTCAAAATTTAACTCATAACCAGAAGAGAGTGTAAATATAAAGGCTAAAACGGCAAAAATCTTTTTCATGTTTTTCCTTTTTTAAGCTAGGTTCAAATTTGACATCTGATTTAAATCACTAGATTAAGAGAGTAAGCCGCTTGAGCAGATTAAAACGTAAAATAGATATGGCGCCAATGATAAATAAGCTTATTTTTTGGCGTTTTGTCTTGATTTAAGCTCGGCATCATAAACCTCTTGCATCTTTTCCCTGGCGTTTTCAAGCCAGTTTTTGTCGCTTGTATCTATTAAATCAAGGCAGATGATCTTCACTTCGCCGTTTTTAAAGCTGAAATTCGTAACGTCAAGGATATCCGTACCTACAAGTACGATAGGTTGTATCTTTAAATTTAGCTTGTCGCCGATGATTTTTGCTCCGCCTTTAAACGGCAAAAGTTTGTTTGTGCGAGAGCGAGTGCCTTCGGGAAATATCGCCAAGACTCGTCCGTTTTGCACCCTATCTTCCGCCTCTTTTACGATTTTTACAAGTGCATGTTTGCTCTCGCGATCTACTGCAATCATCTTTGGGATGTCGATTATCTTACCTATGATAGGGATTTTTTTGATCTCTTTTTTTGCAAGCCAGCAGATGTTTTTAGGATGAACCTCTTCTAAGACGATGATATCAAGCATGCTTTGGTGATTCATTATTATCATATTGGCTTCATCGTTAAATTCGCCTTCTATCTTTAGCGAGTATCCTCCGCAGAGCCTTTGAAATTTTCCCCAAATTCGTCTGATAGGGCGGTTGTGCTTATTAAAAGCCCACATAGAAAAGACCACCCAAAAGACAGATAGGATAAAAGTAACGGCGAAAAATGCCGCTTTAATTCTTGAAAAGATCATCTTTTAGAACCCATCCTATCTTACCATCTTGCATAAGCACCTTTTTATACTCCTCTCTCTCGCCTAAAATTTCAACTTTTTGCTGCTCTTTGGTAGTGTGAAAAACGGTTGAATTTTGAGTAGGCAAAATTTTTACATTGATATTTTCTTTTAGAGTCGCACTTCCAAACGGATTGTAGGTGTATAGTCCGTAAGAGCCAAAAATGAGAGTCGCGATTAGGTATATGTAGCTTTTTTTGATTAAAAACATCACAAAAGAAACCGCAAGCAGGGTATAGCCTGCTATGTTTTTATAATTTTCAAACTTGCTTTGCTTTGGATTTAGTCCTATTTGAGTGCTAATCTCGTCATCTTCAACCAAGATAGGAAGCGAAAAGCTGATAAATTTTTTCTCTTTAAGGCTAAAGTAATTAAAATCAAAATTCTCTCTTGTCGGCTCAAATACGGCAAAATAATATCCGTTTTGAGAGGTTAAATTCCCGCTTATAGAGTCAACCCCTTGTTTGATAATGCCCTTATCGTTCATATAAAAGTCGGCTATATTGCCGTTTTTAGAGCTTATCTCTACGACCATTATGAGGTTTTTATCGTCAAATTTACTCGTTTTATGCTTTTTTACTTCAAGAAGATCGGCTACCACATGGCTAAATTTCTCATCGCCCTTTACCTCGTTAAATTTAGGCAGAGTAACGATTGTGCTTGCAGTTTGAAAAAACTCACCGTTTCTTTTTAGATTAAGGGTGATTTTAGGGTTTTGAGGTTTTGAGGAGTTTGCTTCTAGATAAATTTCGCTCTTATATACTCCGTTTCCGCTATGCTCCCATTGCAAATTCGGATTTAGCCATTTGATGCTTTCGCTCTCTTCTATTACGGTTTGGATATCAACGGTTATATTATCTTGAGTATCGGCAGTAAGAGTAAATTTAAAAATCTCGCCTTCATAGGCTTGCTTTGGCATACCTGAAGGTTTTAAAATGAGCTTATTTGGCTCTACATGCTGATAAATTTGCGTATCTTTTAGGTTAAATTCAGGCTCATTGGTAGGAGCGATGTTTTCCGGAATTTTTGGATGTTTTATAACCTTATCGCTTCGCTCCTCTTTCATCATATCAAAGACGCTTGGCTCTTGAGCTAAAGCAAAAAGAGCCACAAAAAGAGCGGTAAAAAGCCTTAGCAAACTAGCCCTTTAAGCATCTTAAGCCCGTCATCCGTGCCTAAAATTTTCTCACAAGCTCGCTCGGGATGAGGCATGAGTCCGAAAATTCTTTTGCTTTTATCGCAAATTCCCGCTATCGCATCAACCGAGCCGTTTGGATTTAGCTCTTTGCCGTCTTTGTCGCAGTATTTTAAAAGCACTTGTTCGTTGTCATACATGCTTTTTAGAGTATCTTCATCGGTGTAAAAGTTCCCTTCTCCGTGAGCTAACGGGACATTTACTATCTCGCCGACTTTTAAATTTGAAAGAAATTTATTTGAGTTGGCTACAACTTTAAGATGATGATACTTTGATATAAAGCTTAAATTTTCGTTTCTTCTCATTGCGCCTGCAAGCAGTTTTAGCTCGCAAAGCATTTGAAAGCCGTTGCAAATTCCTAAGACATATCCGCCTTTTTGAGCGTGCTTTAAGACGGCCTTCATGGCAGGAGAAAATTTAGCTATCGCTGCCGTTCTAAGATAGTCTCCGTAGCTAAAGCCACCCGGAAGTACTATAAGATCGGCATTTATCTCGTCTTGCTTGTGCCAAATTATCTCCGTTTGGCATCCTAAAATTTCAAAAGCATACTCGGTATCCGTTTCGCAGTTTGTTCCGGGAAATAAGACTATGGCGACTTTCATACTATGATCTCGTAATCTTCTATCACGGTATTTGCCAGCAACTCTTCACACATCTTTTCAAGCTCTTTTTTTGCCGATTGCGATGATGAGGCGTTAATATCAAGTACGATTTGTTTGCCGATACGAACGTTTGAAATCCCGCTAAAGCCTAGTGATTCTAGCGCGTGTTCTACCGCTTTTCCTTGAGGATCCAAGACACCGTTTTTAAGCGATACATTTACTACTGCTTTCATTTTTGCCCTTAAGATAAAATTCTTTTTAATACTTCTTCGTAAGCCAATTTTACGCTTCCTAAATCCTGTCTAAATCTATCTTTATCTAATTTTTCATTTGTGGTTGCATCCCAAAATCTGCAACTATCAGGACTTATTTCATCGGCAAGCAAGATATTTCCGTCCTTGTCTACGCCAAATTCGACTTTAAAATCAACCAGCTTTAAATTTCTATCCGCAAAGAATTTAAACAGAGTGGAATTTATCTCTCTGCCGATATGTTTAAGTCTGTCAAGATCGTTTTCGCTCTTTACAAGTCCCATAGCAAGGCAGTGTTCGTCATTTACTAAAGGATCGCCCAGCGCGTCGTCTTTGTAATATAGCTCAACCAAAGCAAAAGGCAAAACAGTCCCTTCAGGTATGGCTAGTCTTTTGGTAAGAGAGCCTGTCGCGATGTTTCTTACTACAACTTCAAGCGGTATGATTTGGCATTTTTTGACAAGTTGTTCCGTGTCGCTTATGGTTCTTACAAGGTGGGTGGCTATGCCTTTTTCTTTAATAAGTCCAAAAATTTGCGTAGAAATTTTGTTGTTTAGCGCTCCCTTGCCTGCTTCATTGCCTTTTTTTTCTGCATTAAAAGCTGTCAGATCGTCTTTAAATTCGGCAATCAAAAGATCAGGATCATCGGTTACGTACATCCTTTTGCCTTTTCCTTCATAAACCAACTCTCGTTTTTCCATAAGCTTGTCTCCTTATTTGAATTTTAGAACTTTTATAGCGTCAATTGCTGATTTTAATTGCAAGTCTTCATTTACTTTTTCTTGTGATAGTGTCGTTTTATCCTCTTTGCTTTCGTCTTTTTTGGCGGTTGAATTTGTATCTTTTTTGCCGTCATCTAGCTTGCTAAGCTCATTTGTAAGGTGCTTTTTAAGCTCGTTTTCTTTGATGGCAAACGCGTGAGTGTCCTCAAGCGGAACTTTGCCCGGATGAACGATAAGATCAGGCGTTACGCCTACGGCTTGTATAGTGCGACCGCTTGGTAGATAGTATCTTGCGATAGTTAGACGGATGGCCTCTTTGTCATCTACCGGAAGGATTATCTGCACGCTTCCTTTACCGAATGTCTTTTCGCCGATAACTACACCGCGCTTATGATCTTGTAAAGAACCGCTTACGATCTCGCTTGCGCTTGCGCTTCCGCCGTTTACTAAGATAGCTAGCGGAAGGTTTGTTATTTTGTTGCTTTTAGAGGCTTTGTATTCTGAATTTTCGCTTGCGTTTCTGCCTTTTTGAGATACTATCACGCCGTTATCTATAAATAAATTCGTAAGACCTACGGCTTGGTTTAAAAGTCCGCCCGGATTATTTCTAAGATCAAGAATTATGCCTTGCGCTTTTGGGTATTTTTTAATAAATTCTTCGGCTTTTTGGGTTACGTGCTTATCGAAATTTGTAACGCGAAGATATAAGATATTTTCATTTTCTATCATCTTGGCATATACCGATTCTACCGATATTATATCTCTGATTAGCTTTACGTCAAACGGCTTTGGCTCGCCTTTTCGCACTATCGTTATAGTAATTGGCGTCTTTGGTTTGCCGCGCATTTTATTAACGGCCTCTTCTATAGTTGTTCCAAGTGTCGCGTTTCCGTCTATTCTTAAGATGATGTCGCCGCTTTTTACCCCCGCTTTATCCGCAGGAGTGCCTTCAATAGGCGATATAACCGTAAGTGCGCCGTCTCTTATGCCGACTGTTATGCCAAGTCCTCCAAATTCGCCGTTTGTTTGAACCTGCATATCTTTAAAGGCTTTTTCGTTTAAGAATCCAGAATGCGCATCAAGGTTGTTTAAAAGCCCTTCGATCGCCTTATCTACGATCTCTTTGAATTTCATATCATCTACATAGTATTTTTCAACGGTTGATATTGTTTTTGTAAATTTTGATAAAGCTTCAAGTCTAGCACTTGCGTCATCTTCGTTGTTTTTTGCGTTTAAATTTATGGTTATTAAGCCGGCTGCAAGAACTGTCGAGATAAAGCCTGAAGCAAAAAAAAGTTTTTTCTTGTTCAAAAAATTCTCCTATACATTATTAAGTGGGATTAATTTTAATGAAATTTGGCTAAAAATCGGCTAAATTTAAAAGAAATTGTATTAAGTAAAATAAGAAAATACACACCAAATTTAGCTTTTAGTGATTTTAAAAATTATCTCAAAATACAAAAATAAATTTTTTATGATTTATTAAAATTTGAACATAATAGCTCTTAAAATTTGACATATTAAAAGATTAAACTTAGTAAATTCACTAATGAAACTTGACAATACTTCACTAAAGTTATATAATATAAATAATATAAAACTAAATAAGGAGATAAAATGGCAAACATAGGTGAAAGCTTAACTGCACAGATGCAAGAAACCCTTGAAAACGGTATAAGTTTAGCTTTGCACGCTAAAAATCCGCAAGTTATGCCTTTGCATGTTTTTTGGGGTTTGGTTACGGACTCGGCTTCCATACTAAATCAAGTCTTTAATCAGATGTCGATCTCAAAAAATGCTGTTGATTTAGAGGTCAAAAGCAAAATTTCAAGCCTTGCGACAAGCTCAAATGTAAGCAAAGAAAACATCCAAATTTCTCGCGAGCTTTTAAATTCGCTTGAGAGTGCAAAAGCTCTTATGGTAAGTATGGGCGATAGCTTTATAGCCGTTGATACTTGGATAATTTCCGCTTTAGAGCTTAAAGAGATAAGAGAAATTTTAGCTAAATTTACCGATGTTCTTGAGATCAAAAAGAGTTTAGAAGCCATTAGAGCAGGGCGCAAGATAGACACTCAAACAAGCGACGAAACTCTTGATAGTTTGGAAAAATTCGGTATCGATCTAACCAAAAAGGCTATAAACGCCGAGCTTGATCCGGTTATCGGACGAGATGAAGAGATAACTAGGATGATGCAAATTCTAATAAGAAAGAGCAAGAATAATCCTATCCTTTTAGGTGAACCGGGCGTGGGAAAAACGGCTATCGTCGAAGGACTAGCTCAAAAGATAGTTTCAAAAGACGTTCCCGTAAGTCTTATGAACAAGCGAGTTATCGCGCTTGATATGAGCGCTCTTATTGCGGGCGCAAAGTATAGGGGTGAATTTGAAGATAGGCTAAAAGCTGTCATAAACGAGGTAAAAAGCGCGGGAAATATCATACTTTTTATCGATGAAATTCATACTATCGTCGGTGCGGGAGCGAGCGAGGGGAGTATGGACGCGGCAAACATCCTCAAGCCTGCACTTGCAAGAGGAGAGCTGCATGCCGTGGGTGCAACGACACTAAAAGAGTATAGGAAATATTTTGAAAAAGACGCCGCGCTTCAGCGCCGATTTCAGCCTATTGACGTAAAAGAGCCAAGCGTAAATGAGGCCTTGCAAATTTTGCGCGGTATAAAGGAGCGTTTAGAGGTTCACCATAGCGTAAGCATAACCGACAGCGCTTTGGTAGCGGCTGCAAAGCTAAGCGACCGCTATATCTCAAACCGCTTTTTGCCCGATAAGGCGATAGATTTAATCGATGAGGCAGCTGCCGAGCTTAAGATGCAGATAGAAAGCGAGCCTTATGAGCTGGCTAAGATTAAGCGCGAGATAGTTACCTTGCAGGTTGAAAAAGAGGCGCTTAAGATGGAAGATGAGACTAAAAATGAAGAGCGCCTTAAAGAGATAGAGAAAGAAATCGCCGATTTAAACGAGAAAAAGCAAGCTCTTGAAGTGAAATTTGAAAATGAAAAGAGCGTATTTAACGGAATTTCAAATGCAAAAAAAGAGATAGAAACTCTTAAAAACGAGGCTGAGATAGCACGTAGAAACGGTGATCTTCAAAAGGCCGCCGAGATAGAATACGGCAAAATTTTAGACGCTTCAAACCGCCAAAAAGAGCTTGAAATAAAGTGGGAAGAGATGAAAAAGGCGGGCATGTTGCTTAAAAATCAAGTTGATGAAGAGCTTGTTGCGGGAATTTTAAGCAAGTGGACGGGAATTTCGGTTTCAAAGATGCTAACGAGCGAGAAGCAAAAATACCTGATGATAGAGGATCACTTAAGAGATAGCGTCGTGGGACAAGATCCTGCGCTTCACGCTTTAGCAAGAGCTATCAAACGAAATAAAGCGGGACTTAATGAAGGCTCTCGTCCGATAGGATCGTTTCTTTTCCTTGGTCCAACAGGCGTGGGCAAGACCCAGTCGGCTAAGGCTCTGGCTAAATTTTTGTTTGATGACGAAAGAGCTCTAATACGCTTTGATATGAGTGAATATATGGAAAAACATAGCGTCTCAAGGCTTCTTGGAGCGCCTCCGGGATATGTAGGATATGATGAGGGCGGACAGCTAACCGAGGCCGTTAGAAGGCGTCCTTATAGCGTGATACTATTTGACGAGATAGAAAAGGCGCATAAAGATGTGTTTAATATCCTGCTTGGAATTATGGATGACGGGCGAGCGACGGATAATAAGGGTGTGACTGTTGATTTTAAAAATACAATCATTATCCTAACCTCAAACATCGCTTCAAATTTTATCATGGATTTAAGGGGCGAAGAGAGGGAAGAAGCAGTTAAAAACGAGCTGAAAAGTTACTTTAAGCCTGAATTTTTAAACAGGCTTGATGATACTATCATCTTTAATCCGCTAAGCGAAGAAGGTTTGGTTCAAATCGTAGCAATTATGTTTAAAGAGCTTGAAAGGACGCTTCTAAATCGCGGCATTAAAGCTAGCATTAATGAAGAGGCTAAGAAATTTATAGCCAAAGCCGGATTTGACATAGTATATGGCGCTAGACCGCTTAGACGCGCACTTTATGAGCTTGTTGAAGATCGTTTAGCCGATATGATACTAAAAGACGAGCTTGAAAGCGGTGATGAGATCGTGATAAACTCAAGCAGTGAAGATATATCCATAGAAGTTTTAAGATAGTTTAAAGAGCCTATTTAAGGCTCTTTACTTACTCTTTATTATTTTGATTAGTCGCGATAACTTGCAGTAAAATTTGCGACACAAACAGCTTTTCTAATGAAACTTAAGTCAAATATTTATATACTTCAAAGCTGTTTTAAGCTTTAGCTTATCTTAATTTTTTGAATTCATATCCTCTGCGATTTGGGCTGCCAGCTTTAGCTTCTCGCTATCAAAGTGCGTATAAATTCGCGATGTATTTAAGCTTGCATGCCCGAGTGCTTCCTGGACTAAGACGAGATCTTTTTGCTTTTTATATAACATTGTCGCAAAGGTGTGGCGAAGCATGTGAGCGCCGTTTTTTTCCTTGCGAATTCCTGCTTTAAACAAAATTTGCTCCACTATCCTGCTTACGTAAGCTTGCGTTAGGCGCGTACCTTTTTTGTTTATAAAGAGATATCCTTCTTTGTTTATATAGTTTATCGCTATCGCGTCAAGATGAGCTTCGATAAGATGGCGCTTTATCATTACTATTCTGTATTTGTTGCCTTTGCCGCGAATTCTTATAGTGTATAAATCGCCATCTTCCGTTATATCCTTGCGCTTTAAATTCAGAGCCTCGCTTACGCGAATTCCCGTAAATATTATCGTCTTTATGATGAGCTTGTTTCTGTTTGTATTTACCTTAAAGTCGCTATTTTCGATAGCTTCTAAAAACCTCTTAACTTCCTCTTCGCTCATAAATTCAGGCAGTTTTTGTCCCCGCGTTCCGCTTATGCCGCCCCAGTTTTTAAGCGAGATATCGTATATATGGGCTCTGCCGTCCTCTTCGTTTTGCTTATCTAAAAACGAAAAGAAATTTATAACCGAAATTCTGTAGTTTTTCTTACTTGCATCGCTTAGTCCGCCTGTCGTGCTAGCTAAAATTTCGCTTAAAAGTTCTTCGTCTATCTGTTTTAAGCTCTCAAGCTCGTAAAAGCAAAGCGTCTCATAAATTTTTTTAAGCGGGTTAAAATAAGTATTTATGCCGGTAAGCCCAGCGTTTCTGGCTGATTTTACAAGTCCGTCAAGCTCGTTTATACTCCTTACGCTACGACTTAAGGAATAATTTACGCTAGCAAGAGCTTTTGGATCTCTTAGCTCTTTGTTTGAAAGCGAACTTAGCTTAAATTTAACGTATCTCGTTAGCCAAAAAAGAAATGACTTTTCAAAACTATCTTTACAATCAAGCGGGTATTTCAAATGTTTTCCTTGCCAAATTTTAAATAATGGAAATTATATCAAATTTATACACCTGAAAATACAATTAAAATAAAAAGTTAAATTTAACAATAACTTTAAGTTAATTTATGTTAAATTTCTCAAGTTTTAAACTTTTTTGATAAAGGGGAAAAGAATGCAATCAACCTGTAATTCGCGTCGCAGTTTTATGGCTACTGCGGGACTGTTTGTCGCGGCTACCGCTTTAAAAGCCGCACCGACTAAGTTTGAAGAGGGTAAAGGGGAGCGCTTTGGTATGGTGATAGACCTTACGCGCTGTATCGGATGTCAATCCTGTACTATGAACTGTGCTATGGAAAATGACGTTCCCGCAGGGATGTTTAGAACTATAGTTTCAGAATATGAAGCTTACGCAAAAGACGGCAAAAGAGCTGCTATGGCTTCACTTCCAAGACTTTGCAATCACTGCGAAAGCCCTGCTTGTATCGATATGTGTCCAACCGGCGCAAGTCATCAACGAAGCAACGGTATCGTTAAGATAAACAGTAGCGAGTGCATAGGCTGCGCGCTTTGCGTTGAGGCCTGTCCGTATCACGCAAGATATTTTAATTCAACTACTCTAAAAGCCGATAAATGCACATTCTGTGATCATAGACTTCGTGCGGGACTTCTTCCAAGCTGTGTGGAAACTTGTGTAGGCGGAAGCCGTATAATGGGCGATTTAAACGATCCAAATTCAAATATCAGAAAATTTTTAGCAACTCACGAGACTATGGTTATAGATAGTCCGAAAAATACAAATCCGCAGGTGTTTTACTACGGAGTTAGCGAGGTTTTAACCAAAAACGACGTAGAAGCGGAGAAGGAAGCAGGCTATAAACGAGTCGTTCATTGGAACGAAGAGATAACACTTTAAGAGGAGCTAAAGATGCAAAGACGAGATTTTATTAAAAAAGCTATGATTGCCTCGGCTCTTCCTGTGGCTGCCGTTGCAAATAAAGATGAAAAGATAGATGATTATAAGATTCAAGGAAATTCCCATGAACCGGAATTTAAAGTAATAGACGGTAAAGTCGTGATGAATGAAGGGCACTCGATAGTATTTTCTATGTGTCACGGGTGCACCACAAAATGCGGTCTTAGGCTTCATATAGACGATAAAAATGATCGCGTTCTTCGCTCGGTGGGAAATCCATTCCATCCGCTTGCAAATTTCCACTGGATGCCTTACAACACCTCTATAAACGATGCGCTAATAGCTACAACCAGAAGCGGCAATGACGATCAGCGGGCTACCGTTTGCGTTAGGGGCGCTATGCTTCCTGAGATGCTTTATTCGCCGATTAGGATTCTTTCTCCGCTTAAAAGAGTTGGCAAAAGAGGCGAGGGCAAGTGGCAGACTATCAGCTTTGAGCAGCTCATAGAAGAGGTTGTCGAGGGTGGCGATCTCTTTGGAGAAGGACACGTAGACGGTCTTCGCGCTATCTACTCCGATGAGCTAATCGATCCCGAAAATCCCGAATACGGCACCAAGCGCAACCAGCTCTTAAGCTTTTATTTATATGACGGTAGAAGCGATATTGTTGATAGATTTATGAAAAAGTCATTTGGCACCGTTAATCACTACTCGCACGGAGGAATTTGCGGCGGCGGATTTAGAGCGGGTGGTAAGATAGCTCACAATGCGGGTGGATTTGCTCATACTAAGCCTGATTACGAGCACTCTAAATTTAGCATTTACTGGGGAACGGCACCCGGCAATGGCGGAAATCCTTTCCAAAAGCAAGCTAAGATGGTGTCTTATGCAAGAAGCTCGGATAACGGATTTACTTACGCGGTTATCGATCCGACGGTTTCAAATTCCATCAAATACGCCACAAGTGATAAGGCTCGCTGGATAGGCATAAAGCCCGGCATGGATTCAGCGCTTGCTATGGCGATGATAAGATGGATAATCGAAAATGAAAAATACGCTACAAACTACCTCATCCAGCCAAATTTGGAGCAAGCCAAGCTGGCTGGTGAAATTCACTGGTGCAACGCAACTCACCTAGTCATAACTCAAAAAGGACATAAAGACTACGGCAAATTTGCGCGAGTTAATGACGAGTGGCAAGTATGCTCGCAAAGCGGTAAAATCCAAAGCTATAAAGTAAATGAGCCTGCTAAACTCTACTACAAAGGCAAGATAGAAATAGAGGGCAAAAAAGTAGCCGTAAAAAGCTCTATGCAGCTTCTTAAAGAATCAGCCTTCAAGCACACCATGAAAGAGTATTCAGAGCTTTGTGGTGTAAGTATGGACGATATACTTTGGCTTTGTGAAAATTTCACAAAAAACGGTCGCCAAGTAAGCACGAACGTGCACGGCGGCATGATGCATACGCAAGCTGCAATGAGTACTTACGCGATACTTTGCTTAAATACACTCATGGGCACTTACGGCTACAAAGGCGGAAACGTAAACGCAAGCGCAGGCACGCATAAATTTATGAGCGGCAGATATGAGCTTGAGAAATTTGAGGGCGCATATAAGCCAAGCGGTGTGAATTTGTCCCGCTCCGGCAAATACTACGAGACAAGCTCGGAATTTAAGCGCAAAGTAGCAGCCGGAGGCACGGGCTATCCTGCGACTCAACCTTGGTATCCTATCTCTATGCCGCTTATAAATGAAACTCTTACAAGTCATGCTGTCGGATATCCTTATAAGGCTAAAATTTTTATAAACTACATGACAAACGTCATCTACGGACAAGCGGGACTTGAAACGGCGGTGAAAGACTCTCTAAAAGATAGTCGCGATCTGCCGCTTTTCATCGGTATAGACGCATTTATGAATGAAACTAACGCGTATGCCGACTACATAGTGCCTGACGGGTTAAATTTAGAAAACTGGGGTATGCCAAACGCACTTTGGGGAACTATAACCAAAACTTCAGTCGTGCGCTATCCTGCGGTAACTCCAAGACAAGATAAGGATAAAAACGGCACACCGATAGATGTCGAGCTATTTTATATCACTATCGCTAAGAAGCTTGGACTAAAAGGTTTTGGCAAGGGTGCCTTTAAAGATAAAGACGGCAATGCTATGGATTTAGATAATAAAGAGCAGTTTTATGCTGCCGCACTTGCGAATTTAGCCTTTGACGGCGAAGCGGTAAGCGACATTAGCAAAGAAGATGCCGAGCTTAGTAAAATTCACAGAGTTATGCCAAAAATAGAAAAATACCTCAAAAAAGAAGAGGTGGCAAAGGTCGCTCACGTACTTGCAAAAGGCGGAAGATACGATGATTATACGACTGCATATAAGGGTGATAAGGCGACTGTAAAAGTGCCTGCGCCAAATCCTGCCTCTATATACTACGAGCCGCTTGGCGGACATCGCCACTCTATCACGGGCGAATACATGCCGGGTACGCCTACGCTGATGAAGCCTGTGGCAAGCGACGGAACTCCGCTTGAAAAATTCTTCCCGAAATCCGAGTGGAAGTATCTGGTAAGCTCGAAAAAATCAAACGCGCAGCACTACTACACTATAATGAGCGATAGGATGAGAAGCATACATCCCGTAAATTTCGTGCGTATCAGCGAAGATATAGCAAAAGAGCAGGATATCAAAACGGGCGATGAGGTTAAAGTCGTAACTCCATACGCAAGCGCAAAAGGCACGGCATTTGTAACAAACGGCGTTGCAAAAGGCGTCATAAGTCTTGAGCATGGCTTTGGTCATACAGAATTTGGCGCTAGGACTCACTATATAGACGGCAAACCGGCACTCAGGATAGAAGGAACCGAAGTGGGTATAAATCACAACCTATTAGGACTGCTTGATCCAAAACGCAAAGGCAAATTTAGCCTTAACGACTGGCTTGTAGGAACCTGCGCTAGACAAGCTTTACCTGCAAATATCTATAAAATTTAGCCTTTTAGGCGCTAGGCTAGCTATCTTGGCTAGCCTAAATTTCTTAAATACATAGTAAAATATCTCTTTTAAAAAGCAAACAGGAATCATCTTGGAAAAACTTAAAGAAAAAATCATATCCTCATATCTGTTTATAGTCTTCATACAAAGACCTTTTAAAGGCAACGGCTCATTTTTAAGAACTCTTACATCTGCTTCTTTGATGGTTTTGGTTTTTGCTTGTTTTTTTATGATTATTGTTGTTATAAAAAATATGATTTTTTATAGCGACTTTAAGCCATTAAATGAGCTTACTAAAACAACAGGCTTAGTAGAGGCGGCAAATTACTGGTTAAAAGGAGAAGGTAAGCTCATAGTAAAGTCCGATAAGGGTGGCTATATGCGTTACCATATAGATAAGAGAGATAAGAAAATTTATGAACCTGTTATAGGTAAAAGAGTAACTATATATAGTAAGACTATGCCTTTAGGAGAAGATATCCTTCAGCTAGAAGATGAAAACGGTAAAATTCATATAGAGTATGACTATGAAGAGGAGCTTAAAACGCCGCAAAAAGATAGAAATTTGATATATGCATGTATAAAGATAGCCGTCTTTTTACTGCTTATAGTATGGTTTTTAAACCGTAGAGATTTTACAAAACCTAAATTTGTTAAACCGCCAAAAGTAAAAAAGAAAAAGAAAGCAAAGCGTGATGAAAAACAGGTTTAAATTTAGGAAATTTGTATGAGCTTGCTATATTTTAAATGCCCAAACTGCAGCAATAAGATAAAGAAGATATCTAAATTTAAAGATCTATTCGTAAAAAAGAATTTAGTTTGCGAAAACTGCAAGAGCGAATTTAAGCCATCAGGGTTTTTTACTTTTTTGGTAGAGAATATCACTTTTCTATCTCCCGTTATTGTAATAGTTTTTGCTCATTTTACACAAGAAATGTTGTTTTCAAATGCTGACGGCACATTTTTGGTTTCGGTTGCTATAGGAACTGTCCTATACTTAATAGTTTCTGCTTTTTTAACATATTTAATACCATATAAGAAAAAATAATGCTTAAATTTGCGCATTATTTTAACTGTTTTCTATCACTCTTTTTGTCTCAAGCGCTATTTCTAGTTCCTCGTTCGTCGGTATTATCAGCGTTTTTATGACCGCCTCTTTATCATCAACACATCTTGCGCCGCTTGATCTAGCGAAATTTAGCTCGTGATCTATCTTGATACCAAGGTGCGGTAGCTCGCTACAAATTTTACTTCTTGTATTTGGTGCGTTTTCACCGATACCGCCTGTAAATATAAGCGCATCAACGCGTCCAAGCACGGCGTAGTAAGCTCCTATGTATTTTTTGATACGGTAGCAAAACATCTCAAAAGCAAGATGAGCTCTCTCGTCATGCTCCATTTTAGCAACGACTTCGCGCATATCGTTTGAACCGCAAATTCCAAGAAGCCCGCTCTTTTTGTTTAAAAAAGTATCGATTTCATTAGCCTTTAGTTCGCCTAAATTTAGCAGATAAGTGATGATCGCAGGATCCATATCCCCGCTTCTTGTGCCCATTATAAGACCTTCAAGCGGGCTAAGTCCCATCGAAGTATCTACGCTTTTACCCTCTTTAACTGCACAAACCGAAGCGCCGTTGCCAAGATGAAGCGATATGGCGTTAAAATTCTCATACTCCATGCCAAGCATTTTGGCTGCGGTTTTGGTAACGTAGTGATGAGAGGTGCCGTGAAAGCCATATTTGCGTATATGCAAGCGTTTGGCTAGATCATAAGGCAGTGCGTATCTGTAAGCAAATTCAGGCATACTTTGATGAAATACCGTATCAAAAACCGCCACATGAGGGACGTTTTCGCCGCTTTCTTTCATGGCGTTTCTTATGCCTGCTAGGTGTCCCGGGTTATGAAGCGGAGCTAGGGCTGAATTTTGCTCGATTTTAGCGATTACTTCGCTATCAATTCTGGCTGAAGCGCTAAAACTCTCTCCGCCGTGAACTATCCTGTGCCCTATGCCGTCAAGCTCGCTTAGGTTGTGCAAGATATTTGATACCGCAAATAGCCTATTCATGATCTCAAGACCCTCGTGGTGATCTTTGATCGCCAGCTTTTCTTCGTAAATGTTGTCTGTTTTTGTATCTTTTAATTTGGCATAAGAGTTGCTTTCTCCTATGCGCTCGATAAGTCCCGTCGCGATTGCGTTGTTGTTGCTCATATCAAAAAGCTGAAATTTTATAGATGAGCTACCGGAGTTTAAAACTAAAATTTTCACTATTTGCCTCCTGCTTGTATGGCGGTGATTAAAACCGTATTTACTATATCTTCTACCGAACACCCTCTGCTTAGGTCGTTTACGGGTTTTTTAAGTCCTTGCAAAAGCGGTCCTATGGCGATGCAGTTTGCGCTGCGTTGAGCTATCTTATATCCGATGTTGCCGCAGCTTAAATTTGGAAATACAAATACATTTGCTCTGCCGGCTACGTCACTATTTGGCAGCTTCTTTTTGGCTACTTGCATGTCGATGGCCGCGTCATATTGCATAGGTCCGTCGATGACTAAATTTGGCTCAAGCTCTTTTGCTATCTTAAGTGCCGCATGAACCAAATCCACATCTTCACCGTATCCGCTATCTCCCGTAGAGTATGAAAGCAGGGCGACTCTAGGTTTAAGCCCGAAGTAGCTAGCGGTATTAGCCGAATCAATCGCTATCCTAGCCAGAGTTTGCGCGTCGGGCTTTGGATTTATCGCACAATCTGCGTAGATTAAAATTTCTTCATCCATACACATCACAAACGAGCTTGATACAAGCGGTGTTTGAGGTTTTGTCTTTATGATTTCAAATGCGGGGCGTATGGTATCGGCGGTGGTGGTTATGGCTCCGCTTACCATGGCGTCGGCCAAGTCTGTTTGAACCATCATGGTGCCAAAGTAAGTTTTGTCTAAAATCATCTCTTTTGCTTTTTCAAGCGTTACGCCCTTGTGCTTTCTAAGTTCATGAAGTTTGCTTGCGAAGCTATCTTGATACTCGTTTTTGTCTAGATTTATGAATTTTATTCCTTCTAAATTTACGCCAAGACTCTTTGCCTCGGTTTTAATCCCGCTCTCATCTCCAAGTAGGATTAAATTCACCGCTTGCGTTTTTATTAAAAGCTCGCTAGCCTTTAATATCCGCTCATCGGCGCTTTCAGGCAAAACTATGGTTTTTTTATCTGATTTTGCCTTATCTACAAGCTCTTTTTCGAATTTATAAGGAGTGCTAATGTCTTGTTTATAAGCTAAAATTTCATCCAAATTTGAACTTATAAAGAGCTTTGAGTTTTTGTTTATCGCTTTTAAATTCTCGGTGCAATAAACAGGAGCGTTAAGGTGCTTGGCAAGCATTAAATTTAGCTCGAATTTGCCGATATTTCCAAATGCTTCACATCCTCTAATCGCGATAAATTCGTACTCTTTTTTAAGTCTATCAAATTCTTTTATGATATCTTTTATCAGCTCTTTTTCTCTATCTTCTCTAAAGGCCAAAATCGCCTCTTCAATGCTTACAAATCCGCCGATAGGCTCAAAAATCGTTATATTTTTAAATTTTGCTGATATAATTTCATAAATTTTTGAAAAATTAGCAGTTAGTAGATAAATCCTATCGGTTTTCATCTTTTTTCCTTAATTAGTGGAACTTTAATTGCTTAATTTTATCATAAATATCTATACTAAGGTTAAATTTTATGAAAGCTAAATTTTATTTATCTATGGCTTGTATCGGACTGATTTTTAGCGGATGTGTGCCGAGCGCCGATCCTAAAATAGACATGAAGCCGCCCGTATATGTAGAGCAGCTTCCCGCCAAGCAGATAAATAATCAGCCAAATACGGGTAGTCTTTTTGGACGAGGGGATAATCCTTTATTCTCAGATAGAAAGGCTATGAACGTAAATGATATCGTAACCGTAGTAATAAGCGAGAGTGCAAACCAAAGCTCCACAGGTAAACGAAACACTAATAAAGACAGCACCATAGGGCTTGGAGGAGGGGTGTTTACCGCAGGATCTTCGCCTCTTTCTCACGCGGCGGATCAGTTAAACAAATTCGGCGATATAGGCTTTAAAGCGGGCACTAAAAATCAATTTAGCGGAGGAGCTTTGAGTTCTCGCACCGAAAGCTTTAAGACAACCATATCGGCTCGCATTATTAAAGTGCTTGAAAACGGCAACTACTTCATCGAAGGCTCGCGCGAGCTACTGCTTAACGGCGAAAAGCAGATAGTGCAACTAAGCGGCGTAATAAGACCTTATGATATATCAAATTCTAATGAAATAGACTCAAAATATATCGCGGACGCAAAAATTTTATATAAAACCGAAGGCGATGTGGATAAATCAACGAGAAAGCCGTGGGGAACGAAGCTTATGGAGGCTATTTGGCCTTTTTAAAATTTAATAGCCCTCAAATTTCGAGGGCTATTTTGTATTTAATTAAAACATAAAGCTAAATTTAGCATTTAAACCGTTTGATTTGACATTATCTCCAAAAGCTCCTATGTAAGATAGTCTAACGGAACCGTTTTTAAATATTTTCGCTTCTAAACCGGCATCTATAGTAGTTAGATCGGTTAGTCTTTCTCCTTCTAGTCCTATGCTACCGTTTGCTCCTAATCCTACGGTTGTGCTAGGAGCTTTTTGACCAAATAGTCTATTATAAGCTATATTTGCATTTGCATTAAAAATACCAAAAGCATAGCTTGGTTTTATACCTATAGTAGCTACGGTAACATCTCTGTTATCTTTACTTGTAGTCATGGTATAAACACCTATTTGTTGCTCGCTTGTTTTAACTCTTGCATTTATATAACCAAATCCTACATAAGGTGAAAGAGCGAAATTTGCCGACTCTATGCCTTTATGGCTAATATCTGCATATACCATTGCGATAGCCTCTTTATTTTTGGTTTTTGTGTTTGATACATACTCGACTATGCTGGAGCTGCTTTCTTTATGGCGTTTGCCCATCGTGTAAGTTGCCATAGTGTTTAGCTTAAAGTCACTTATGTCGGTTTGAGTGTAGATACCGAAATTTGAGTTTAGAACTTTATAGTCTTTTTCGCCGTCTATTTTTGTCAGTGTTTTGCTTAGTCCAAGCACACCGCCAAATCTTGTGTTATCGCTTGCCATGCCGTCTGCGCCAAAGATTTGACCAAATGTTTGAGATTTGGCATCAACGCTATTGTATTTGAAGTTGTGGGCTATGGTTGTAGTCCAAAAAGATAGTCCGCTATATGTGTCGTTGGTATTTACGGCATTTATATTCGCTTTGTGCCCTGAGATAGAATTTCTAAGTAAAATGCTATTTAAAACAGATGTGTTTTGTGCGGCAAAATTTCCATCGTTTGCAAGCGTCTTAAATGTAGCTTTTGCTTGGTCAGGTGTAGCAAAAAGTAAATTTCTATATAGATCGCTTGTTTTAAGATTGTTTCTAGCCACAGATCTAAATCCGACACTAGCATTTGAAGGAGCTAAAATCGCTGATTGCTCTATGAAATTTGCAACTTCTTTTTGATTTGACGAAGCGGCAAAATCTCCCATTTGCTTTGAGTTTTTCTTTACATTGATTTTTAATTTATCATTTGCAAATTCTTTTGTGAGGTTAAAAAACGCATACTCTTTAGCAAATTTTGTCTTTTCATACCCGATAAATACTCCTTGAGCGCTATAGCCTCTAGTTAATGAAGGAGACTTCATTAGTTCGACTAATTCATCGGCATTTTCAGATATTCCTACGAGAGAACCGTCTTTGAAAGTTACATTTACGTTCGCACTTCCTGGTCTAGTAAGCAAAAACGCACCGCCATTATTTATAGTTGCCGTTACGACATCTGATGTGCTTGTTTTAGTTACCTCTTTCCAGCCTGTGCTTGAAGGAACATAGTATTTTCTTTCTTTTAAAATTTCAAGCGAGCCGCCATTTTCTACGACTACATTGCTTTTTGTTAAAGATTGATTTAAGGCTGAAATTTTACCTCCGTAGATAGTGGTATTTCCCGTAAAGGTATTATCTCCGACTAAAGTAAGCGTGCCACTTCCTCTTTTAACAAGCGAGCCTTCATATCCTTCCGTCGCTCTTTGAGCTCTTGCTTTTTCTCTTGCCGTTTCAAACACCATCTCGGCTTTTTCTTCAGCCGTTAAAGAAGCTTTTGCATTAAGTAAAGCCTTCCTTGCGTTCCAAGTCGCAGCTTCATTGTCATCTTCCGTTTTTCTATGCTTGATTGCTACATCCAAAATGTTGTTTGACCAGATATCATCCACTTCCATACTAACATCAAATTTTCCTAAAAATTGTCCTGGGCCAAACATTGATTTACCAAGATCAAGGATACCCCAACCCCATCTTGCATCAGGCGTACCTAGTGCCGAAGTCCATCCTTCAAGCGGAGTTGATGTATTTTTCTGAGTTTGTCTAGTATTTGTTAGCATCGTATCATGGACTTGATCCGCACTCATATATGTATAGCGAGAAAAAATTACTCCTAGTGCTCCTGATACGTGAGGAGCAGCCATGGATGTGCCTCCCCAGCTGGCGTAGTCGGATTTGCCTGTTTTTATATCAACTATAGAGGAGTAAATGTTCATGCCGGGTGCAGCTATAGTCCACCACTTAGAATGTCCCGCAAGATTAAATCTTTGTCCGTCATTTTCTTTTTGTCCGGTTACGTTAATCCAATACTTTTCCGCATCAGGTCTAAAATATGGAAGCATAGAACGAGTAAAAGATTCTTCCATATTATCTCTATTTCCTGCGGTAAATACTTGAATGATTTGTCTATTAACTGCCACTTCGTAAGCCGCATCTACAAAGCTTTTTTCTCCCGAAACCACAAACTGATAGTATGCTTTTTTAGCCGAATCAAGATCTTTAAGATCCATATGGTCTTTAGGATCGTTTGTTTTGTGTATTTTAAATTTAACGCTTCCGTCAGGATTTCTAATGTATTTTCCGGAACTGTCTCTTAAATATTCTATTTTCCAGCCGGTTGCTCCGGGATATGCCGAATTTACTTTTCTGTTTGACCCCCAGCTGTTATTAATAACTCTGACACCGGCATCGGCTAGTGCAGTATAGCCTTTTAAAAAGAAGTTATAATCTTGGTTTGGTCCATAGGTCATTCCATCGTTACCGCCGGTGTTGGCAGAATATAATTTTGAGCCAAAGGCAACTCCGTGCATCCCGCTACCGTTTCTGCTAGCTGCCATTGTACCACCGACATGAGTACCGTGAGAGTCGTTTATGCCCGCTATCCACTCTCCGCCTATGTTAAATGACTCTCCTTTTTTAAATTCACCTTTATTTGATTTATCATAATCAGAGCTAGAGCCTTTTTTGAATGGGGAATTTCCATACTGTGTGTCAGGATAGCGCATGCCGTTCTTGCTGTATTCTCCTATGCTTTTAATGGTAGAAAATCTACCGTCTTGAAATTCCGGGTGAGACATAAGCATGCCCGAGTCCATGACTCCTATTTTTACTCCGCCCCCATTAAAACCCATAGCATAAGCGGTGGAGGAATCCATTGAGCTAAGACCCCAGTCTTTTTTATACTCATCGCTTTCCCAACTTGAAGTGTTTCCTAAAACACCCATTTCTTTGTAAGCGTTTGCACTGCTTGCCAAAAACATACAAGCAAAAATTGATAGTGCGATTTTGTTAGTGCGTGCAGCACAACTAAATTCTAATCTCATGAGTATCCTTTCTTTAAAAAGTAAAAAATCGATAAAATTATATAAATATTAATCTTTAATATTAATTAATTTATTTAAAATATATTGTCGATTTATTGTTATATTTTTTTGCAATACACTTTTTGTAATTTAAATCTTAAGAAATATATCTATAATTTAGTTACTTTTTTATATTATTAAAATTAAACTGAATTTTTTAAATTAACTTTTATTTTAATATAATTTAGAAATTTTATTCTATTATTTTTAAAGACTATAATTACGGTTTTTTTGAACATATCATCTATTTTTAAAATTTTTAAAGATATAATAAAGTGTAAATTTCAAGGCAAGGGCAAAAAAATGAAAGAGTTAAATGGCTCGCAGATGATTAGCGAAGCACTATATAAAGAGGGTGTTGATATAGTTTTCGGATATCCTGGCGGTGCGGCTCTTAATATCTACGATGAGACTTATAAGCAAAGATACTTTAAGCATATTTTAGTTCGCCACGAGCAGGCCGCCGTCCATGCCGCAGATGGATATGCAAGAGCAAGCGGAAAGGTCGGAGTAGCTTTCGTTACTAGCGGTCCTGGATTTACAAATGCCGTTACAGGTCTTGCTACGGCGTATTCTGATAGTATTCCTATAGTGCTTATAAGCGGGCAGGTTGCAAGCTCGCTTATCGGCACGGATGCCTTTCAAGAGATTGATGCGGTAGGAATTTCTCGCCCCTGTGTGAAGCATAACTATTTGGTAAATAGCATTGAGGAGCTTCCAAGAATTTTAAAAGAGGCGTTTTATATCGCTCGCTCAGGTCGTCCGGGACCCGTTCATATCGACATACCAAAGGATATAACCGCAGCAATGGGAAATTTTGATTATCCCGAGGAGATAAAGATGCTTACTTATAAGCCTACTTATAAGGGCAATGCAAAGCAGATTAAAAAGGCTGCCGAAGCGATATCTGCGGCAAAAAGACCGCTTCTTTACCTTGGAGGAGGAGTTGTGGCTTCAGATGCCAGCGAGCTTGTAAGAAAATTTGCTAAAAAGACAGGGATTCCTGCTATAGAGACTCTAATGGGGCTTGGAATTTTATCTCATGATGATGAAAATTTGCTTGCGATGGCGGGTATGCACGGAAGTTATGCCGCAAATATGGCTTTAAGCGAGGCTGATTTGCTTATCGCACTTGGAGCTAGGTTTGATGATCGTATCACCGGTAAGTTAAGCGAATTTGCAAGATACGCGAAAATCATTCACGTAGATATCGACCCAAGTTCGATCTCAAAGATAGTAAACGCGCATTTTCCAATAGTTGGTGATCTAAATTTCGTCCTTGAAGAGCTCATACAAAGAGTTGAAGTAAATCCTGAAAACATCAAAGACTGGAAGGATATCCTCTCTCGCTACGACAAGCTAAACCCGCTTGCATACAGCGATAGCGATGAAATTTTAAAGCCGCAGTGGGTCATAGAAGAGACTGCCAAGATAGCAGGCGATGATACGATCATATCAACTGACGTCGGACAGCACCAGATGTGGGCGGCGCAGTTTTATCCGTTTTTGCGCCCAAGACAGCTGATTACCAGCGGAGGTCTTGGTACGATGGGTTACGGACTACCTGCAGCAATGGGCGCAAAGTGCGCAGATCCTAGTAAAACGGTTATAAATTTTACAGGCGACGGCTCGATACTAATGAATATCCAAGAGCTAATGACAGCCGCAGAAAACGGCATAGCGGTTATAAACATCATATTAAACAACAACTTTTTAGGCATGGTGCGCCAGTGGCAGACGTTTTTTTATGAGAAGCGCTACTCATCAACCGATCTTAGCGTCCAGCCTGATTTCGTAAAGATAGTAGAGGGCTTTGGCGGAGTAGGGTTTGTCTGCAAAACCAAAGATGAGTTTAGAAATGCGCTAAAAGAAGCGATAAAGCTTGGCAAGGTAGCTATGCTTGACGTTAGGGTCGATCGCTTTGAAGATGTGCTTCCTATGGTGCCTGCGGGAGCTGCGATATACAATATGATACTAAAAAGCAAGGAATAAATGATGAGTATAAGAAGAGTAATTTCAGTCATCGTTCTTAACGAACACGGAGTGCTTTCGCGTATCTCAGGGCTTTTTGCAGGACGTGGGTATAATATCGATACTCTTACGGTCGCTCCGATACCGGAGACAAATTTATCTCGCCTTAGTATCGTAACGGTGGGCGATGAAAGAGTGCTAGAGCAGATCGTAAAGCAACTACATAAATTGATACCGACATATAAAGTAATAGAAACAGGCGAATTTGTCGAAAAAGAGATGGCGCTCGTAAAAATTCCGCTAAGCGAAAATTTCGGCGGACTTGACGCTATACTTAAGGCATATAACGGTATAGTTGCGAACACAAATGAAAATTTTATCGTTGTTATGGTGGCTGACGATACGATTAGGGTTAATAACTTCTTAAAAGCTATCAAAAAATACAATCCTGCCGATATCGTTCGCGGCGGGTCGGTTTTAATGGATATGTGATGAAACTAAGTGAAATTTATAAGATTTTAGAGATTGAATTTAAAGGTAATGATTTTGAAGTAACTGCACTAAATTCGCTTGCTAATGCAAAAAGTAGCGAATTAAGCTATTGTGACGGCGAAAAAAACGCCAAATTTATTTCAAATTCTAGGGCAGGAGCTATACTGATAGGTGAAAATTTAAAGGAATTTGTGCCTAATGATACGCATGCTATAATCGTTGAAAACGCGCATTTGGCATTTGCGATTTTAAGCAAATTTTTTGCAAAAGAGCTTTTTGCAAGCTCTCCAAAAGAGACTCAAATTTCACCCAGTGCCAAAGTAATGCAAAACGTTTATATAGGCTCAGGCGTAACGCTGGGCGAGGGCAGTGTGCTAATGTCGGGAGTGTTTTTGGGTGATAATGTAAAGATCGGTAAAAACTGCATCTTGCATCCAAATGTAGTCGTATATAACGACTGCGTAATCGGCGATGAGTGTCATATAAACGCAAATGCCGTTATCGGCTCTGACGGCTACGGATACGCACACACCAAAACTGGCGAGCATATCAAAATTTATCACAACGGAAACGTGATTTTAGAAGACTTTGTCGAGATCGGAGCATGCACTACTATAGATCGCGGAGTGTTCGAGCCGACCATCATCAAGCGTCACACTAAGATAGATAATTTAGTTCAAATCGGACACAACTGCGAGCTGGGGCAGGGCTGCTTAATAGTAGCTCAAACAGGACTTGCAGGCTCAACTAAGCTTGGTAGAAACGTCGTGATGGGCGGGCAAAGCGGCACGGCAGGGCATCTTAAAGTCGGTGATTTTGCTCAGATTGCCGCACGTGGAGGAGTCGGCAAGAATATCGAAGGTGGCAAGAAATACGCAGGAGCTTATCCGATAATGGAGCTTGGCGAGTTTTTCAAACTTCAGGCTAAAATTTTAAGATTTTTTAAGAAAAATTAGATTTTAAACGCTCGTATATTGCCTTAAATTTACTCTTTATACGAGCAAATTTCTATTCGTTTATGCAAATTTAGGAATAAATAAAAAGCGGAAATTTATTAGGATTCAAAAAATACTAAGATTTTTAATCGGATTTTAATCTTTAAATCCTCTAAATTTGCTTTGCGTTGTCTTAGTGATTAGAAATTTAATGATTTTTTGATTTGCGAAGTATGAATACAAGAAATTTAAACAGAGGCAAGCGATAAATTTGCCTCTGTTTGTATATATTAGCTAGATAAGGAAACTAAAAAGTTTCTTTATCTAAACTTAAAACCTCCACTGCACACCGATACCGCCATTAACACCTCTTTTTTTACCTGTCATGCCTTGTAGGTTAAAGTCTAGCGTTAGGTTATTTGTACTGTTTAGCTTAGCACCTATCTCTGCATTATAAGTGCTTCCTTTAATGCTTGGACTATCTATATCTACATTATGAGTTAGGTTATATCCTTTAGCTTCGCCTTTAAACTCTCTTTCACAGCTAGCACCTGTATAAAGATCAAATCTTTCGTTTATAGTATGGTTGTATCTAGCTCCTATCTTAGCCGATAAGGATTTAGCAGGTTTTAAAAGAATTCTATCTCCTACTATATCTACCTCTATCTCTTTTTCTCCTAGCTTATTAAAGAGTACTTTAGAGTATATATCTATATTTGATATATCACTTATATCTATCGTCTTGCCTAAGCCTAAATGCATTCCATAGTAGATTCTTTTAGCTTCATATTTAGGAGTAGTTACAGCAGGCATATCGCTTTCATAGTCGCTTTTGATCTTGCCTGCTTTAAAGCTTGAGCTTAGATAAAAGTTATTTGGAAGACTAAACTTAGTAGCTATACCAAGACCTATATATTTAAACTTACCGTTACCTCTTACGTCTATCTTGTCAAAGTCGTTAAAGCTATCATACTTACCTCCACCAAACTCTACAAACGCTCCTACACTGTTTCCTTCAAATTCTTTAGCGACTCCCGCTGCTGCGTTAAAGCTTTTTAGATCTACGTGCGAGCCTGACTTAAGTCTAGTGTTTGATGCGCTTGTAGAGCCAAAGGCTCCGTTGCTATCAGTGCTAAGACTCATGGATGATACTAGATCAGAGCTTGATAGTAGCATGCCTAGCTCCCCTATGGTTGTTTCGATTACGTTTTTAGGGTAGGGAAGGAGATGTGGTCTATTTGTTTCAGGTATATTTTCTTTTGGTTCTTCTATGCCAGGTTTGCTGTCTTCTTGTTTACTGGATTCTGGTTTTTCTATTTCTGGATTGTTATCTTCAGGTTTGCCCACTTCCGGTTTATTTATTTCAGGTTTGGTTGTTTCTGGTTTGTTGTTTTCGGGTTTATCCGCTTCGGGTATGTTTTCTTTTGGTTTTTCTATGTTTGGTCTACTGTCTTCTTGTTTACCAGATTCAGGTTTGTTTTCCGGCGGAGTTTCTTCATTAACTACTTTGGCCAGCAGTTTTTTCTTTTCACTATCTTCTTTTAAAGTGAAATCATATTTTGCTGAAATTCCTGCTTGAATTTGATTTTTGTGATTTTTCATATTCTCTTTTGTTGGATAAATTATGCCGGCATCAGAATATATCAAAGTTACTTCATCACCGCTATTTAAAACCCCGCCTTTCATCATGGCTACGCCTATTTTAGAATTTGTTAGATCAGGAGCTTCGGTTAATGTAAGCATCTTGTCATTTGTTACGCTAAAACCAACAGGTATGTAGAAATTTAAAAACTCAAAGTTCTTTACATCGCTTGCATTTATATTTTTATTTTTTATATTTAGGGTGTTGCCTGTAAAGGCATCGGTTTGACTTGAGCCACCGTATATATAAGGGGAATTCAGATTATCTGCATTTAATAAATTTATAGTGTTGTTTATAGCAGGACCATTTATTGAGCGTCCGCCGTATATCTTAACAGTCTTAGCAAATTTACCGCCGGTTATATTTATGGTGTTATTTGAAACATCTCCCAACTCGGAGTATCCGCCGTAAATTTCAACCTGATCAACAAAAGACCCGCCACTTATCGTTAAAGAATTTTGTTCAACGCTGCCATTTTTAGAATAACCGGAATAAATCTTAACTTTACCGGAAAAAGATCCATCTTTTATATCCAAATAATTCTTTATAGCATTTGACACAACGGCATTTGCATGGGTATATCCTGCATAAATTTCAACTTCTTGCGTAAAAGTGCCGTTTTCTATCTCAATACCATTGTTTATAACATCCCTTATTTCCGAAGAACCGGCATAAATTTTCGTAAATCCAATAAAATCGCCTGCTAAAATTTTTATAGTGTTGTTTAAAGCCCCTTTACTACCTCTTCCCGATATGGCGCTAATACCTATATTTCCGTTAGAAATATTTAGCTTATTGCCTATAGCAATACCATCATAAGCAAAGCCTGCACGTATCTCTTTTATGTGGTTTGTATTGTTTTGATTAAAATTAAGAGTATTATCTGATACATTGCCGTAAAATTTATATCCGGCAAAGATATCTATGTCAAATGTTATATCTAAAGGGGTTCCGTTCCATGTTAGCGTATTATCACTTTCTAAAAGACGGAAATTATTATCTTGCAAATAGCGCTTATATTCACTTTTGGCGGTTGTGGTTTCTACGGCAAAATTTTTTAATACAAGAGGAGATGGTGAGCCTAATGTAGCGTATAAATTTTCATTGTTTGGGTCTTTTTCAAGATTAAATTTATATTTAGCCGAAATTCCTGTCTGTATATCCATATAGTGGTTTGTTATGTCGGTCGGATATGTTATGAGCGGGGCGTTTATAAGAGTTAGCCTAACGTCGTTTTGCATAGAGGCGCCTATAGCCATTCCTGCTGCGATTTTGGAATTTTTTAAATCGATATCATTGTTTAAGATTAGCATCTTATCGGTATCGGGATTAAATCCATCCGGTATATAGAAATTTAGTTTTTCAAAGTTATAGATATAATCTGCTCTGATATTTTTGCCTCTTATATTTAACTCGTTGCCCGTAAAATGATCTCTTGCGCTATTTTTTGTATACCCGCCAAAAATTTTGCCTAAAGAAAGGGAATCTTTATTTAAATTTACGGTGTTATTTATGGCGTTTCCTTGTTCTGAGTTGCCGCAATAGATAATGCTATCGCTTTTAAATGTTGCTTGATTGATACTAACGATATTGCCTGACGTATCGCCTTCAATCGAATATCCGCCATGTATATAGTTACTATTTCCAAATTTGGCTTGTGCTATTGTAACGCTATTGTTTGTGGCATTTGCTTTATTTGAATATCCTCCGGAGATATGTATATTGTCTTCAAAATTTGCTTGATTTATTGTAACGCTATTACTTGTAGCGTCTTCTAAGGCATTATTTACTTGGCCGGCATATATAAGAGTATTGTTTTGTATAGTAGCTGAATTTTCTATGATAACATTATTGCCTTGAGCCTTTCCGCCTTCAGAGTATCCGCCGTACAAAATAGGCTTATCGATAGTAAAATTTCCACCCGAAATTCTTAATGTGTTATTTAAAGATCCTGTTTTACCGTAACCTCCATAGGCATATCCTGCGATATTTCCGCCTGATATATTTAGAGTGTTATTTTGAGCTTTGCCGTTGTCGGCTTTTCCTCCATATAAGTTTTTGATGAGATCGGTAGTATTTGCATTGAAATTTAAGGTATTTTGGTTTGCATTGCCTGTATTGCTATATCCTGCTTTTAGATTTATATTTGAAGCAAGATCAGTAGGTGTGCCGTCCCAAATTAGCGTATTATCGCTTCCTTCAAGGCTTAAATAATCTCCGAATTGATACTCTTTATATTTTGCCTCAGAGGTTGTAGTGTCTATAATAAGCTTTTTGATAAGTTCTACTACCGCAAGTAGCTTTCTTTTTGTCTCATCTGCTTTTAGAGTAAATTTGTATTTGGCTGAAATTCCCGTTTGAAGTTCGGCTGTATTGTTTTCCATTTTGTCCGGATATGTTATTTGATCGCCTAAAGATTCTATAAGAGTAACTTTATCTCCATTGTTTAAAACCCCGCCTTTCATCATGGCTACGCCTATTTTAGAATTTGTTAGATCAGGAGCTTCGGTTAATGTAAGCATCCTGTCTGTAGCAGGCATAAAGCCAACAGGTATGTAGAAATTTAGCTTTTCAAAATTTTCAATAGCAGCGGCAGTTATGTTTTTGCCTCTTATGTTTAGTGTGTTGCCTATTAAATTTTCTTCCATACTTCCAGGAGATACTTCTCCTCCGTAAATGCCTCCCAAGATAATACCGTCGGCCTTTAAATTTACTGTATTATTTATAGCTTTACCGTTTTCAGAGAACCCTCCAACAATATCCACATTTTTACTGTTATTGCTAGATTCCCAACCTGTTATAGTTATACTGTTTGCACTAGCCTCTCCGTTATTGCTAGAGTATCCACCGTATATAGTAGAACGACTATTATCAAATTCTCCTCCTGTTATATAAACATGGTTGTTTTTAGCATCTAGGTCTGCAAGTGCTCCATATGCTCCAGCTAGTATTTTTCCGCCGGTTATATACAGCTTATTATTGATTGCGTTTCTTTTATTTGAATACCCAGCGTATATATGTGTTATGTATGAACTATCGTTGGCATTGAAATTAAAAGTATTTTCGCTGACATCCTCAGCGTCACTATATCCTGCCTTTATACCAGTATTTTCATTTACATAATTAGGTGTTCCGTTCCAAGTAAGAGAATTTTTGCTTCCATCAAGACTAAATTCTCTTCCTATGGCGGATGTATCGTATATTTCATATTCTGCTTGCGGTGTGTCAGTATTTACGGTTAGGTTTTTTAACTTTGTAGGCGGACCTACTATGGCAAATAGCTTTTTCTTAGCAGGGTCCCCTGCAAGAGTAAAGCTATAAAGAGCAGAAATTCCGGCTTGCAGTCTGCCTTTATGGTTTGTCATGTCGGTTGGATATTTTATGTCGCCATTCGTAGCCTCTATAAGAGTTATATTATCTCCACGGTTTAAAACTCCTCCGTGCATCATGGCTACGCCTACTTTAGATCTGGATAGATCGGGAGCAGTATTTAATGTAAGCATTTTATCATTAGCAGGTATAAAGCCAACAGGTATATAGAAATTTAAAAACTCAAAGTTATGTATGCTGCCTGCTTTTATATTTTTACTTTTTACGTTTAAGGTGTTGCCGGTAAAGGCATCGGTATTTCCACCTGTATGTCCACCGTAAATTTTCGCATTTTTTAAATCCAAACCGTCCGAGTTTAAGATAACCTCATTACCTGTAGCTTGTCCTTTCGGTGCGGCACGTCCAGCATATATTTTGACGTTTTCTTGAAATGCTCCGCCTTTTATCTCTACTGTATTGCCGTTCGCCTCTTTTGAGTTATTTAAGTCGTTTGATCGTCCGCCGTAAATTGTAGAACCCGCTTTTATCTTGGCGCCTATGTTTATGATTACTTTGTTTTCATTGGCATTTCCTTTTGAGCCGTATCCGCCGAATAACTCAGGCAATTTACTAGTGAATTGTGTTCCAAATATGTTTAGTGTATTTTTTATCGCATCACCCTCACTATAAGCGCCATATGCCGCCTCATTCAGTTTTCCGCCATTTAAATTTAAAGTGTTTTCACTAGCGATGCCTTCTCCGTTTCCTCCGTAGATATCTTTTATCTTATCTGTAGTATTGCCATTAAAATTTAATATGTTTTTGGCAGGATTATCTCTCCCTGCTGATATAGTAATACTGAAAATTTCTTTTTTAATATCAGTGGGTGTGCCATCCCATGTTAAAATATTATTTTCTCCGGAGAGTTCAAACTTTTGAGTTGAAAAATCCTCATGCGATATATAGTTGACATAATCAGTTCTAGTGGAAGATTCGCTTATTGTTATATTTTCTCCTGCTCCTACTAGTAAGCTTGTCGCGATAAGCGAAAGCACAAGACTACACCTTATACAGGCTTTCATACAAATTCCTTTATTAACGTATTTTAAACAATTATACAATCAATAGTGTAAATATGAGCAAAATTTTGACTAAGTTAAAAATAAATAATAAAAAAGTGAGTATTTAAGGACGAATTTCGTCCTTAAATTTTTAGTAGTTTTTCACAAATTCGGCTATACGATCTATACCTTTTATGATATTTTCCATACTTGTAGCAAAGCTTAGTCTAAAGTATCCGTCCATACCAAATCCAACTCCCGGCACGCAAGCTACTTTCGCCTCTTCAAGCAAGCGGCGGCAAAATTTCATAGAATCAGCCTCAACCTTAGAGCAGTTTACAAATAGATAAAACGCGCCTTCAGGCTTAAGCACGCTAAGTCCGTTTATGGAGTTTATCATCTCGCACGCTTTATCTCTGCGCTTGATAAATTCCGCTCTCATCATAGCCATATCTTCATCGGCTTTTCCTGAAAGTCCTGCTATCGCTCCTTCTTGGACGATCGAGCTTATGTTGCTTGTGCTTTGACTTTGAAGCCTTTTAACCGCGGCATTTAGCTCAGGTATCACGCTTGCCATATAGCCAAATCTCCAGCCGGGCATCGCTCCGCATTTGCTCAGTCCGTTTATGGTGATGGTGCGCTTAAACATATCTTCACTCACGCTTGCAGCTGCGGTAAAAGGAGTGTCGTAGCTAAGTTTTTCGTAAATTTCATCGCTTGCTATGAGAATTTTGGTATCTTTTAAAACTTCGCCAAGAGCAAGCAGCTCTTTACGGCTATATATCGCTCCTGTCGGGTTGCAAGGGCTGTTTAGAACTAAAATTTTGCTCTTTGGCGTGATTGCCGCTTTTAGTTGCTCAGGTGTTATCTTAAATCCGCTATTTTCGCACGTATCTATATAAACAGGCACACCGCCGCTAAATTTCACCATCTCAGGATAGCTCACCCAGTAAGGGCTTGGGATTACAACCTCGTCGCCGTCATCGATCAGCGCTTGAAAGATATTAAAAAGCGAGTGCTTGGCGCCTACGTTTGTTATGATCTGGCTTGTCTCGTATTTTAGCCCGTTTTCACGCTCCAGCTTTGAAGCGATAGCTTTTAAGACATCAGGAGAGCCCGGAACCGCCGTGTATTTGCCACATCCCTTATCAAGTGCTTTTACGACTGCGTCTTTTATGGCTTTTGGAGTGTCAAAGTCCGGCTCGCCAGCCGAAAAACTCACGACATCTTCGCCTTTTGCTTTCATCTCTTTAGCAAGTGAGCTGATAGCTATGGTAAGCGATTCGCTTAATACTTGAACTCTATTTGACAGCATGTTTTTCCTTTTTGTGAAATTTAAGATATGGTTTTTAGATAACCATTATCGTTTAAAAAGAGATACATCTCGCCTAAAATTTGCTTTTTTTGAGTCTCATTTACTAGTTTTGATTTCTCGATTCGTTCGTTTAGAGTGTCTTGAATTTCGTATATATCGTAGTCAAGATCTTCCATGATATCAAGGATCGATTGGCTTTCAAGCAGGTGAGCCACTTTATAGCCGTTTTCGTCTATATCTATCGTCGCTTCGGTAGGATGAGTGAAGAGATTGTGCTTCATTCCAAGCACTTCCTGATATGCTCCTACCATGAAAAATCCCAAGAAATACTCCTCTTTTTCCACGTCGATATCGTGTAAAAACAGCGGATTAAATTCATCGTCAAAGCCTATCTCGCCGTCGCTATCACAAGTGATATCCCAAAGCGAAGCCGAGCGGGTAGGGCGAATATCAAGCCTATCAAGCGGCATGACGGGGAAATTTTGCTTAAGCCCCCAAAAATCAGGCAGTGACTGAAAGAGCGAGAAATTTATGAGGTATCTTTCTTGAACTTCTTCTTGAAGTTTTAAAAGCTCGGGATTGTTTTGTTTAGCTCCAAGCATTTTAACCGCTTTTTTAATGATAAGATGAGTTAAAATTTCAGCGTTTGAGCGATCTACCAGATCAACATATCCCAAGTCAAAGAGCGTAAGAATGCTCTCCATGTGATCCATACTATCGTGCAGATACTCCATCGCATTTGACGGTTTTATAGTGTTTAGTAGATCAACCAGCTCGGTTATGAGCTGAGGATTTTTCTTTTTAAGCGCTAGTTTTTCCTCGGTATAGTCTTGACTAAAGAGCTCAAGCACGGGCGCAACAAGCACTGCGTGAGAGGCAGCTACGAAGCGACCGCTTTCTATAAAGATATCAGGCTCAAGCTCCTTTTTTTGATTGGCTATGGTTTTAAGCAGATAAACGACGTCGTTTGCGTATTCGCTTAGGGTATAGTTGCGGCTTGAGTTTTCCTTAAACTGTGAGTATTCTATCGCTAGACCGCCGCCTAAATTTATAGCTTTAAGGTTTTTTGCTCCCATTTTTCGTAGTTCTGCGTATATATTACCCGCTTCTATTAGTGCTTTTTTAAGCGGATGGATTTCGGTTATCTGAGAGCCGATATGAAAGTGAATCATATTAAAGCAATCAAGCAAATTCGCCTCTTTTAGCAAATTTACGGCTTCAATCAGCTCGGTTGCAGTTAGTCCGAATTTAGAATTTATGCCGCCGCTCTTTGCCCAAATTCCCGAACCTGAGCTATGAAGCCTGATACGAAGTCCGATGTTTGGCTTTGGCGCAAAGCGCTCTTTTGCCGTGGCTATGATAGCTTCAAGCTCGTTTAACCCCTCTATCGTAAGAGTGATATTATGACCCATTTCAGCAGCGATAAAGCCGATATTTATCATCTCTTTATCTTTAAAGCCGTTTACCGTTATCGGAGCGTTTTCGTTATTGTAAGCCATTACAAGTAAAAGTTCCGCTTTAGAGCCCGCTTCAAGCCCGTATCCATAGCTTTTGCCGTGCTTAACCAGGTTTTTTACAAAGCCAGGGTATTGATTTACTTTAAGCGGATAGACGGCATTAAAGTCGCCTTTGTAGTCAAATTCTTTAATCGCCGATTTGAAATTTGAATAAATTTGCTGAATTTGTTTTTTGATTAGATGCGGGAAGCGAAGCAGCAAGGGTCCTCTATAGCCTTCGCTTCTAATATCTTTTACGATATCTATGATAGCGGGCTTTGAGCCGTTATTTATGCATACCTTGCCGTTTTCGATGATAAAATTTGAATCACCCCATAAATTTAAACCGTAGTTATTCACCTAGCACTCCTTCAAGCTCATTTAAATTTATTGTCTTTTCAGCTTTATTTTTTAGATTTTTATACCAAATTTTACCCTCTTTAAGCTCGTTTTCGCCCATGCAAAGAAAAATTTCGGCATTTAGGTTATCAGCGTTTTTAAGATGTTTTTGTAAATTTTTAGCTTCATAAGATATGTTTGTCTTGTGTTTTTTTCTTAAATTTATACCGGCTTGATGGATGATATCAAGACCTTCTTTATCAAGCGCACAGATATAAATTCCTTCTCTGTCGCTGCTATTTTCTCTTGAGCTTAAAATTTCCATTATGCGCTCAACTCCCATGGCAAAGCCGACTCCGTAGCTTGATTTGCCGCCAAGATACTCAACCAGCTTATCGTATCTGCCGCCGCCTGCAACCGCGCTTTGGCTTCCTATCTCGTTGCTGATAAACTCAAAAGCCGTCTTGCAGTAGTAGTCAAGCCCCCGCACAAGCCTTGGATCTACTTCGAATTTAACTCCGTTTGTAGTTAAAATTTCTTGTAGCTTTTTAAAGTCCTCTTTGCATTCATCGTTTAAATTTTCTATGATTAAAGGCGCGTTTTTGTAGATTGTTTGGCATTTTTGCTCTTTGCAATCAAGCACGCGTATAGGATTTGTAAGTTTGCGTCTTTTACAATCCTCGCAAATTTCAGCTTCATGCTCGTCTAAAAATTTAACCAGCTTTTGGCGGTAAGTAGGCATACACTCGCTATCTCCTAGCGAATTTATCTTAAGAGCAGTTTTTATGTTTAGTCTGGCAAAAATTTCATCTATCATCAAAATAATGCTTGCATCTTCATAGACGCTTGGCTCGTTAAAGCACTCACATCCAAACTGATGAAACTCCCTTAAGCGTCCCTTTTGCGGGCGCTCGTAACGAAACATTGAGCCGTGATAAAAGTATCTTCTCGCACCTCCCGCCTTATCAAATTTCGCTTCGATAAAAGCCCGCACGACTCCGGCAGTTCCTTCTGGTCGCAAACAGACGTCATTTTCGCCTTTATCGATAAACTGATACATCTCTTTTCCTACGATATCGCTACTTTCTCCGACACTTCTTCTAAAAAGCGCGGTTTGCTCAAGGTGCGGCGTTAATACAAATTCATACCCGTAGTTTTTAGCTACCTCTTCGCAAATTTTGATAACGTATTCGTAAGTTTGCCCGCTTGGCGGCAGGTGATCTTTCATACCCCTTAATGCGCTAATCATCTATAAATTCCTTTATCAAATTTGTTATTTTGCCCATTTCGTCGCTTGCATTTATGGCTAGAAATTTTATATCAAGTGAGTTTAAAACGCGCTTCATGCACTCTTGAACCTTTAGCAGATATTCCGCTCCGCGACTTTCTATGTGATCAAGCCCGCGAGAAAAAACTCGAGAATTTAAAAGCTCTAAATCCGCTTCAAAAAACACTATCTTATCGGGCAGATTTCCTTGCAGAGCGAATTTGTTAAACTCAAGAAGCTTTTTCATATAGCTTTCATCACACGCCTTGACGGCTCGGTTTTCATTTGCCATCGCATAAGCCATTCCTGAGATAAATCCTCTGTCGCTTAGAATTATCTTATCCTTATTCTTGCTTATAACCTTATCAAAATGCTCGGCACGATCAGCTAAAAACAGCAAAATTTCAGCCTCTTTGCTAAGTGAGTTTTTGCCAAGCAGAATTTCTCTTAGTTTTTTGCCAAGCTCTGTTCCGCCCGGTTCATAAGTGATAACGGCGTTTTCATAAAATTTCGCCACTTTTTTTATCTGAGTACTTTTACCTACTCCATCAACCCCTTCAAACAGGATATACATCTAATTTTTTTCCTTTAAAATTTCTAAAATTTCATTTGGCACCAGCTTGCTTACATTGCCGTTATGTCTTAAAACCGAACGCACTATAGAGCTTGATATAAAGGCATTTTTAAGGCTTGGCATGAGATAAACCGTCTCAAATTCATCCCAAAGAGTAGCGTTTGCGTAGCCGATTTGAAGTTCGTATTCAAAGTCGCTAACCGCACGAAGCCCGCGTATAACGATGTTTATATCATAGCTTTTTGCAAAATCCACAAGCAAGTTATCAAAGCTAATCACACTTACGTTTTTTAAATTTGCCGTTGCGATTTTAGCCATCTCAACGCGCTTTTTGATACTAAAATAAGGCTGTTTGCTCTCGCTTTTAGCAACGCCCACGATCACCTTATCAAAAATTTTCGTAGCGCGCTTGATAACGTCTATATGTCCGTTTGTGATAGGATCAAAAGTTCCCGGATATATGCAAGATTTTTTCACTCTTTACCCCATCTTTTATAAATTTGATTTTCTATGCCAAGTGCGTCAAGCCACTTGCCGATGATGAAATTTTCCATATCTTCTACGTTTTTGATATCTGCGTAATATCCCAAAACAGGAGGAGCAATGATAACGCCTATACTTGATAGCCTTGCCATCTGCTCAAGCACGATGGTAGAAAAAGGCATTTCGCGAACCCCAAGTATTAGCTTTCTTCGCTCTTTAAGCGCAACCGCTGCGGCACGAGTTATAAGCGTATCGGCAAAGCCTGCATGAATTTTTGCTAACGTGTTGATGGAGCAGGGCGCTATGATGGAAGCTCTTATGCCAAAAGAGCCTGAAGCAAGCGAGGCTGAGATATCGCTATCATCATAAATTTTAGCCGTATTTTTAAGATTTTTGTAAATCTGAAAAATTTCACTAGATTTATTATTATCTTCAAGTGAAATTTCTTCTTCTTTGCTTAGCACAAGCTTTGCGTTATGACTTATGATGACGTGACACTCGCTTGTTTTAGCTATCTCGTTAGCAAGCTTAACGCCTAAATTTACCCCGCTTGCACCGCTGATAGCCACTAGAATTTTGCTCATCTGATTAGCACCTGTTTTTTTGAAATTATTGTAGCATAAAATACCTTTTTATCCCTTCCTCTAACCTTTATCACATCGCCTAAATTTCCATCTTCCAAGGCTTTTACTTCTATGCTTACATTTAGTGAGCCGTCGTTAAAAACGGCTTGAATGCTGTCTCCTTTTTTGATCATCGAAAGCATTTGAAACTGCCTTTTTGCAAGGATTTCGCCTGCTTTTATGTTTTGTTTTGATATCATTTTTGAAACGGGAATTTCGGTAAAATAATCCTTTGAAAAATCGCCAAAATCAATTTCGTCAAACCTATAATCAAGCACGCTTAAAATATGTCTGGCTGAAATTTGTTTGCTAGATCTTAAGATCGGCATTTTAGCTTTAAATTCGTATCTGAAAAATATGCTTTTAACGCTACTATCAGGCAGGATAAAAGTAGCTCTAAAGCTTCCTTTTTGGCTATTTAGAGAGTTTATGAAAAGTTTTTCAAATTTATATGTAGAAAAATCTTTCGGAAGTTCGCTTTGCGCAGAAATAGTTGGAATTTGGCTAAATTTAATGCGTGGATATTCTTTTGTAACGGCTACTAAAAAATCTCTTTGAAGCTTTAAAATTTCATCGCAATGTTTTACGAAGATTATCTCTCCACCGCTTTTGTCGGTGAAATTTATGAGATGAAATTTTAAAATTTCAGCCATTTTGTTTGAATTTATCTTGGCGGCTTTTTGCTGGTTTAGATTTAAAATTTCTTCATTTTTGCCGTTAAATCCTAATGTCTTAAGAGTTATGGCATCATCATTTATACAATACATAGGATTTATAGTGATGGAGTTTGCAAATAAAAAAATCGGAAAAAATAGAGTAAAAAAAATGGAGCGGGAAACGAGATTCGAACTCGCGACCCCAACCTTGGCAAGGTTGTGCTCTACCCCTGAGCTATTCCCGCGGATAAGAAGTCGCAATTTTAGCAAAATCATATCCGTTTGTCAAGAAAATTTATAGACCAAAACTTCATCGTTTTGTCTAAATTCGCTTTGATCAAAATTTGAAAGACAGATCGCATTACTTTTTACAAGCGGCATGATCATGCCCGAGCCGTATTTATTATCATCCGTTACGTAAAATTTATCCTCTTCAAGCCTTCCTAGAACTACGTTTTCACGGCCTGATTTTACTTTAAGATCTTGCATTATGTAAGCTTTAGTTGCTTCAAGCGGTCTTTTTAGCAAAAACGGAACTATCAGCAAAAACGCACTTAAAAATGCCGACATCGGGTTTCCAGGCATTATAAAAACTATCTTGCTATCTTTTACATAAGCCTTGCTTGGACGAGCGGGACGAGCATCTATATAGCCAAACAGCTCGGTAAATCCAAGTGAAAGCAGGGCGGTTTTCATGAAGTCAGCTTCTCCTTTACTAGCTCCTCCGGAGCAGATAAGCACGTCCATATCGGCAGAATTTATAGCGTTTATAGTATCGTTTAAGTCATCTTTTATGATTCCTAAGTAGCTAGATTTAAAGCCGAATTTGGACAAAAGAGCTTGCATGCCGATTGCGTTTGCGTTATAAATTTGATCTTCGCTTGCGCTTTGCCAAGGCTCTACTATCTCGTCTCCGCTTGAAAAAATTCCTATTTTTGGCTCGCAAAATACCTTTACAAACGAAATTCCTTGCGCGGCTAGCATCATCACGTGAGTAGCACTTAATCTTGTGCCCTTGCCAAACAGCACATCACCTGATTTTATCTCCTCGCCTTTGTGTCTAAACGCGCTAAACTGCTTTGTTCGCTCATCCACTATTAGCTTGCCGCTCTCTATGATCGCATCCTCAAAACGAACCACCGTATCGGCACCCTTTGGCATCTTAGCGCCCGTCATTATCTTTACGCATTCGCCGCTTTTTATGCTTATTTCTCTACCGTCTCCAGCAAATACCGTATCCGTAATGCTAATAGGAGCTTTTCTATCGGCAAAATTTATCGCATAACCGTCAAGTGCGGAGTTGTCAAACGAGGGCAGATTTTTAACGGCAACAATGTCTTCTGCTATTATTTTATCAACCGCATTATCTATACTTGTAAATTCGCTCGAGTTTTTTAAATTTATGTTTTCAAATATCTTTTTTAGAGCTTCTTGTATTAGCATCTATTCCTCCAGTCTTCTTATCTTAGCGCCCAAATTTGCAAGTTTAACTTCTAAATTTTCATAGCCTCTATCAAGGTGATAAATTCTATGCACTCTGCTAGTGCCATCGGCAACAAGTGCGGCTAAGATAAGAGCCGAGCTTGCTCTAAGATCAGTCGCCATGACGTCTGCGGCGTTTAGTTTAATTCCGCCATAAACGCTTGCGATATGCCCGTTTAGCCTGATATCCGCACCCATTCTGGTTAGCTCGCTAACGTGCATGAAGCGGTTTTCAAAGAGCCTTTCATCTATAGTGCTAACTCCCTCGGCCATGAGCGCTAAAGCCATAAACTGCGCTTGCATGTCGGTAGGAAAGCCCGGATATTCGGTAGTAACTATCTCGGTAGGCAGAATTTTATCCGCAGGAAGTATGGTTATGGCGTCATCTTGAACCTCTATGCTAAAGCCCATTTGCTTAAATTTAGTTAAGACGGCTTTTAAGTGGTTTGCATTTGCTTTTTTTATCGTGATTTTTGAGTTGGTTATGGCTCCTGCACATAGATAGGTGCCTGCCTCTATGCGATCGGGAATAACTTCTATGGATTTTACATTTATTAATTTTTGACCTGTGCCTTTTATGCTTAACTCATCGGTTCCGATACCTTCTATCTGCACTCCGGCACTTGCTAAAACCTCGCACAGTTGCACTACTTCAGGTTCTTTTGCCACGTTTGTAAGCTTTGTTACTCCGTGAGCGAGGGCTGCCGCCATGATGATGTTTTCACTGCCCGTTACGGTTATCTTATCAAACACTATCTCAGCTGCTTTTAGCCCATCAGGAGCACTTGCTACTACATATCCTTGCTTTATATCTATCTTGGCACCCATCTTTTCAAGTGCGCTTAAATGTAGATCTATTGGACGCTGACCTATAGCGCAACCTCCCGGCAAGCTTACTTCGCAGTGCCCAAAGCGCGCAAGAAGCGGTCCAAGAGTAAGGATTGAGGCGCGCATTTTGCGAACGATATCGTAGTTGGCTTTGGTGGAATTTATCTCGTTTGTATTGATTTTAATCGTATTATGATCTGTAAATTTGCATTTTGAGCCTAAATTTTCAAGCAGTTTAGCTAGCGTCTTGATATCTGCTACGTTTGGAACGTTTGATATAGTAACTTCATCTTTCATTATGAGCGTTGCGGCTATTAATGGTAAAGCGGCGTTTTTTGCTCCGCTTATGGTAACCTCTCCGCTTAGTTTGGCATTGCCTTCAATCTCTAAATAGTGCATAATAAATCCTTATATAAAAAAGATATTGTAATGAAATTTAGCTTATAAAAAGAAATTTTAGCCTAAATTTCGGCTCATATTTACTCATTTGCGTATATAATTGAGTTTATTAAATTTTAGGGATAGAGAGTGAAATTTAAAAAACATATAACTTTTTTAACATTTAGCGTTTTTTTACTGACGGGGTGTTCTATTGTATCGCCCGAGATAAAACCAAAAGAGAGGTTTGATTTTGACTTTGTTATGCAAGGAGGCGCAAATGAAGCATTAAGTAAGATTGCGATGCAATCTAGGCTAAAAAAATCAAACGAGATATCAAGCCTGATGAATAAATATCTAAACAAAAGAGACGGCAGGGACTGCTCGGGTTTTGTCTCTTTAATCAATAAAAAAAGCGAAAATATTTATTTTAAAGAGCGAAATTTGGATAAATTTTATACCAAAAGAGGGCTTAAATCAGAAGCGATATTTAATCTTTATCAAAGCCAAAATTTAATTATCCAAAACGAACCCAAAGTAGGGGATCTTATATTTTTTAACAACACCACCGATAAGACAAAAAACTACAAAAAAACTAAAGTGATAACTCACATCGGAATCGTGGATAAAATTTATGAAGACGGAACTATTAGATTTACTCATCATAGCGGCAAAAAAAGCAAGCATGGCTTTATGAATTTCAGTGAAAAAAACAAACATAAAAGCAAAGATAAAGTTCTAAATTCTTACATCGTAAATTGTAAAAAGAAAAATAGCTCTTGCCTTGCTTCAAATAGATTTGCAGGCTTTGGTAGCGTGAAATTTTAGCTAATTTTAGGGAGAAATTTTATATCATAGCGCTTTTTAAGGAGCCTAATTGAACGTAACCGCACCTATTATAGCGCTAAATTGCCTGATATATTTTTTGGTTAATTATGCAAATTTTAGTAACGATCTCGTGCTTGGATTAAATTTATATTTTATCGATGCTCTTTTGATCTGGCAACCTTTAACTTCGATGTTTATGCACGCAAATTTAACTCACCTGCTTATGAATATGGCGGTTCTTTTTCAGTTTGGTTCTATGCTGGAGTATAAATTCGGAGCTTTAAAATTTAGCGCCGTTTATCTGCTCGGAGGCGTTTCGACTTCGCTTTTAAGCTTTGTTTATATCTATTTTGCCTATAAATTTAACGGCTCTTTTATAAATTTAGTAGGAGCAAGTGGGGCTATAAGCGTGCTGCTTGGTATAGTTGCGTTTCTTGATAGAAGTAGCGCTAAAGGGCTTTTGATGGCTATCTTGCTTATGAGTTTTGTGCCTTTGATGATGGGAGTAAATATAGCTTGGTATGCTCACATAATCGGCTTTGGCGTTGGGTATTTGATAATGAAAGCGAGAGTTTTATGAGGTTTTTTAAAGAGCTTGGCGAAATTTTAAGATGTGGCGACAAGGATAAGAAATTTGCTGCATTTAAAAATTTTTACGACGGCTACAAGGCTGGACATTACGATATAGTAGATGATGGCGAAATTTTACCTCTCAAAGAGCCTAGTTACGCTAAATTTTGTGATGTAGTAGAGATGAAAAATTTAGATAAAAAATCCCAAAAACAAAACAAAGAAGCCACTTTTCTTCACTCAATCGCCCACATAGAATATAGCGCCATAGATATCGCACTTGATGCCGCTTATCGCTTCAGGGGGCTTCCTAAGCGGTATTATGACGACTGGCTTGAGGTGGCTGAAGACGAGATAAGACACTTCAAGATGATAGAAAAATATATGCAAAATTTTGGAGTAAAATACGGCGATATGCAGGTGCATAACGGACTTTTTGTAGCGCTTAAGATGACTGAAAATTCTCTTCTTGAGCGCATGGCTGTGCTTCCAAGATATATGGAGGCAAACGGGCTTGACGCAAACGCTTTTATGCTTAAAAAACTTGAAAATGACGATACGAAAGCCGGTTTAAAAGAGATTTTGCAGGTTATTTTGGACGAGGAAATTTCACACGTAAGCAAGGGCGATAGGTGGTTTAAATTCGAATGCGAACGCAAGGGAGTTGATCCAAGCGAATATATTGCTATTGTTCAAAGAATTTATCCAAATTCTTTTTTGCAAACTAGAGAGCTAAACGAAGAGGCAAGGCTAAAATCAGGCTTTAGCGCAAGCGAGCTTGAGCGTATCAAGCAAATAGCCAAAAGTAGGGCGAATATATAGGAAATTCAGATGAAAAAGATTTACTTCATAAGACATGCAAAGGCTACGCAAAAAGAGTGCGAAAACGACTTTGAGCGTGATTTGAACGAGCGAGGCAAAAAAGATCTTGCGCTGATGTGCGATAGGCTTAAAAAACACAAGGTGAGGGCGGAAGCTATATTTTCAAGCCCTGCTAAACGCTGCGTAAAAACTGCCAACAAAATGGCAGATGCGGTAAAATTTAAAGAAAAAATAAAATTTGTAGATATCTTTTACGAAGCAAGCGTTGTGGATATGCTGAAATTTATAAAGGGCATTGAGGATAGTTTTAGTGGCGTATTTATAGTTTCGCACAATGACACAATAACTGAAATTTGTGAGCTTTTAAGCGATGCTGTGATAGGCAATATACCTACTTGCGGGATATTTTGCATAGAGTTTGAATGCCAATTTTCTGAAATTTCAGAGCATAGCGGCAAAGCGTTATTTTTTGACTACCCAAAGAAACATAAAAACAAAGACTGAACTCTTTCAAGTATATTATTTCTCATTATTTTTTCTAAAAATATTTGCATAAATATCCAAAATTAAAAAAATATGGAGTGGAGTAATTGTAATTTTTATCTGATATTTTTATTAAAAACACAAAGAAACCGATACATAAAAATATATACTAAATAACTTGCAAAACTATACGTTTTATTTAATGGATAAATTTAAATTACTCAAAATGTAAATTGGCTTTAATATCGTATTTGTCGATGCTAAAGGATAGTGCTTGTATGATATTTCAAAGCTATAAATAAAAAATTGAAAATTATAGTTTTCAATATAAAATAGTAAAAATAGTTTGTATTTAACCTTATTTAATTTGGCTATAAGGCGGCTCTGACAAAAAACGGCAAATAATCAAATAAACTAGAAACAAAAAACATCAAAGAGGCAAAGTATGGAGTTTGTTTGCAGCATGACATAAATTTTTAAGCCCTATATTAAATTACTCTAAATATAGCAATAATTTTAATCCACAAAGCCCATTTTTAAACAAAAGCCTTGCAGATTAGTTTTCATCAAAGTCCAAATTTCTACATAAAACTAGGCGCATCATTTGAAAATAGTATTAGATCCCCTGCTCTTGTATTTTGAGCAAGTATCTCTTGCATTTTAGCCTTGTCTTTGATAATGATTATCTTTGGTTTTGTTAGGTATTTTAGTAAGGAAGCCGCATTTAAAGAGCTTGATATCATCACTACATCAAAAATTTCATTCAGGATCTTGCTTAGTTTTTCATTATCTTCCGCGGTACTCTCTACTATTCCGGGTGTTATAAGCACTTTTCTGCCCTCATAGCTTGCGACAAGTTCATAAGATGCACTCATACCGTTAAAATTTCCATTAAAGCTATCATCTATGATGATTTTACCGCCGGCATCAATGCGCTGCAGTCTATGCTCGACGTTTTTAAGCTTGGATATTAGGTTTTGTGCTTTGTCCGCTTTAAGCCCTAGATAAAGAGCGGTTTTTATGCAGGCTGCTAAATTTGCACAGTTAAATTTACCAAGTAGCGGCGAGCTGAATTTAAAACCTTCAAGGTTAAATTTTACGCCTTCTAAATTTGCTTCTATCTCGTTTAAATTCTTATCAAAAATTTCTATTTTTTCGCTCTCTTTTGCCAGTGTTGAGCTATGCACAAAGGCTTTTTTGAGTCGCTTTGATCCAAGCGCTTCAAGCTTGGTTGTGCGGATATTTTCAAGTGTTTTAAAGTACTCTATATGCTGAGCCCCTATTTCGCCTACGATTACGATTTGAGGACGTAAAAACGCGGTAATTTCAGCTATATCGCCCTTCAGTCTTGCCCCTGCTTCGGCGATATAAATTTGCGTGTCGCTAGAAAGATTTGAATTCACGTCTTGAATCAAGCCTGCTAGAGTATTTACGCTGCGAGGAGTTTTGTGGCACTTAAAATCATCTTTTAAAATTTCAAACAAGAAATTTTTAATACTTGTCTTGCCAAAACTTGCCGTTATCAGAACGATTTTAAGCTCTTTCATGTTTTCAAGCTTTTTTAAAGCCGCTTTTTCATACATCTTAAAATTCATCTTCTCAAGCATAAAGCTAAGTATAAATGAAATTGCAAGCGGAAGTATAACGCCTAAATTTTGACACTTAACCGAGATGTAACAAAATATATTTTCAAGCACCAAGGCGATTATAAGTATGATGAAAAATCGCTTAACTCTTGGGGTAAAAACTAGCTTCTTGTCAAGCCTTTTATTCCAAAGATATAGGCTTGGCACCATCGCAAAGTAAAAATATATCCAAAAAAACTTGCCCGTCGTATAGTAAAGCACAACAGGAACTATCGCAAAAAATACGTGCCAAGCAGGCTTTGTGAAGTGAAACAGCACACGCTCGAATTTGTACGAAAACCACTGCAAGCAGGTGATAAGATAAAATCCAATCGCAAGAGTAAATAAAGAGTGAGTAATAATCAATCCGCCGCTTGTTAAAATTTGAGTTAAATTTTCGCTCATTTTAGCTCCTCTTTCTCATTTAAATTTAGCTCAGAGTCGATAACTCCGCTGATATATCTTGCATGAAGCAAAAAGAAAAAGTGATCGCCCTTAAGCGGATGAAAATCGCTGTTTGATATGAGACCATGTATCCTCTCGCCGCTTTTTAACGGAGTTGCACTATCGTCTTCTCCCCAAAATATAAGCGCCCTACCCTTGTATTCTTTAAATTTATTCGTAAAATCTTCATTAACTACGTTTTTAAGTGTTTCATACATCTGCTTGCTCATGCCTTTTACGTCTTTTGTGGCAAAAAATTTATATAAAAAGCCAAATCCAAGAGCTTTTAAAATTTTAAAAATGGTGATTTTAAACCTCACAAAAAACGGCTTTTTAGTAACTATGCCTGCACTGCTTAAAAGAGCTAAATTTGCAGGCTTAAGCAAGGTTGCAACCTTTCCGCCAAACGAGTGTCCGACGATAAGAGTTGGAGTGATATTTATCTCTTTCAAAAACAGTCTCATAATCTCGGCATAATCTTTCGTATAAAGATCTTCGTGCATGTTTGACGCGCCAAAGCC